>JASJDW010000306.1 GCA_030064955.1 Crocosphaera sp. | reverse complement strand
TATAAGTACCTGGACAAAAATAAACGTTACTTGTTAAGTTGAGCAGGGGAGGCAGAGGGTGCAGAGGAAGCAGAGGGGGAGAGGGCTGACCGCTTTATTTACATTTCTTAAGATAGTTGAGTTTATTAGCGATGCTGCAAGAGGAAATTGAAACGGCAAAAGTTAATGATGACCCTGAACTTGTGTCCTTAGCTCAAGAGTTACTTGAGAAAATTAAAGAGCAACCTGGGGGACAACAGATAATTAATCAAACTCAAACTAATACAGTAAGTAATGTCACTGTCGGTAGAGATTTTGAATTTAAACCCACTCAAGAAAGTAGCAAGTAACTAAAGTTGGAGCAAGAGTTAAATGAATCAGCCAAGTCCAGAGCATCAATCTCAAATACAAGAAAATCTTGTTAAGGATACTAATATTGGTCGTGATTTTATCTTCGCTCCCATTCAAGCTGATAAGTACATTGAGACTGAGATTATTCAAATTTCAGTAGCGAAGGTAACACAGCGAGAACTGATTAAAACTTCACCCTATCAAGGATTAAAAAGGTTTAATTTTAAAGACAAAGATCGTTTTTTTGGACGGGATAAACTGATTGCGAGATTGTTTCACGCAGTGAATCGTAGTCCCTTAACTTTAGTGTTAGGAGCATCGGGAAGTGGCAAGTCTTCTGTGGTTCGGGCTGGGTTAATTCCTGAGTTAAAGAAGTCTTTGAAATCGAGCAAGTTTTATGATTTTATTTTCACGCCCCATGAAGACCCTTTTGAATCCCTTTATCGCTGTCTTCTCAGTGAAGAAAAGGATTATAGTTTTAGTAAATCAGAAGCTAAAATTGCTCTTAAAGCGGAAAGAGATACCTTAGCTGAAATAATTAAGAAATTAAAGAAAGATGATGAAAGGTGGCTGATATTTGTTGATCAATTTGAGGAATTATTTACCAGTTGTCATGACGTAGACAAACGCAATAATTTTATTGCCAGTCTGGTTCAAGTTGCTAACTCTGGAGATAATTCTGTCAAGATTCTGTTAGCAATGCGAGCTGATTTTTTAGAGCAATTGAGTTCCTATCCAGCGTTAGGTGCAATTGCCAATGAAAATAATATTCATCTGGTAACAGATATGCACCCAGATGAACTGCGACAGGCAATAGAACAGCCAGCCGCCAAGCATGGAGTTGTTTTTGAAGAGGGATTAGTTGAACAAATTATTGAAGAAGTTGAGGGACAAAAAGGTTATCTTCCCTTGTTGCAATACACTTTGGATTTACTCTGGCAAATTGAGTGTAGGACTGTTGGTGCTGATGGACATTATAAGATTGAAAACCGCACTTTAAACCAAACAAGTTATGCTGCTTTAGAAGGGGTAAGAGGCGCATTGCAAAAACGAGTTAACGATATTTATCATAATTTGAATCAAGAGGAACAGTCAGCCACTCAGAAAATATTTGTTAAGTTGGTAACTATTCTTGATACTGAGTCGGGTAGTAAGACAGTTAGTAGACGAGCGAATCGCAGTGAATTTGTCGGAGAATCAGTCAATAAGACTCTTCAAACTTTTATTGATGAAAATTTGCTGGTTAGCAGTTATGAAGATTTAAGTGCAGAAAAGTTACCGGTTAGCGACAGTGAAGTGTCAAAACAATCGGCAACGGTAGAAATTGCCCATGAAATATTGCTTTCTTCTTGGGATAAGTTAAAAAGCTGGATTGAACAGGAAAAAGAAGCTATTATCCTCAAAAATTGGCTGGCAGGTGAAACAAGGCGATGGCAAAAAATTCGCTTAGAAAATGAGTCTAACGCGAGGGAAGAACTCTTGAAAGGCTCTAGATTAGAGCAGGTTGTGGAATTTAGAAAGAAAGACGCTTTTCAGAATATTGGTGGCTTTAGAGTAGAGGAAAATGAATTTATTGATGCCAGTGTTGAATATCATAAGTTTACAATTCGTTTCCAGGGATGTGCTATTAAATCCCTTGTCCTACTTTTCATAGCAGTCTTGGTTGCTGCTGTAGTAGCTGGATGGCAATGGAGGCAGACAGAGGAGCAAAAACAAAGAACGAATTTTTATCTCCAACATTTATTAATAATTGTGTATAAAGAGGAGTTTAAATACGATTTTTTGCTTAGGCGTGAGGTTACGCCGCGGATTCAGGAGATTGCAGACGATCAGAAATTGAGTAAGGAGGTGCGAGCAGGCGCAATTAATTATTTAGGTAATGGTTACTATCTTCAAGCTATTTGTGATGAAGGTTTATGTCTTGGTCGTCAGGAAACTGCGAACCGACAGCGGAAACAATATCTGGAAGAAGCTCTGGCAAAAAATATCCAGGATCAGAAAAAATATCTGAAAGACGCTCTGGAAAAACATATCGTGGCACTAGAGGTGCTTCCAACTTTCACTGCCGCAGCTCATGATGCTGCCCTAGCCTGCGAGGGGCTGAGCCAGCTAGAGCCAGATAAGGCGGAAATGTGGATACAAGAAGCAGTGAAATATTGGGAATTAGCCATTAAACTTAGTAGTAACGATCCCAACTTTCCTGCACAGTACGAACCTCAAATCCGCAAACACATACAGTCTCTCGAGAGTAGGAAGTGACCGAAAAATCAGAGGGCGCAAGCCCCTAAATTATATTTATGGGGATAAGCCCGATGGCAATTTATTGCCTACCGACTTCTTTTTTGATTTTTAATATACTCTTTGATTTTAGCTAATGGTGCGCCTCCAAACGTAGAAACAAAATAGCTATTAGTCCACAAAGTAGGCAATTTCTGTTTAAGTTCTGGGAACTCCAATCTAAGGTATCGAGAGGTAGCACCTTTAAATCGTTTTACTGCTCGATGAACCCCAAATTGTGGGTCTAAAGAGATCAGTAAATGAATATGATTGCAATCGCCTATTTCCATTTCTAATATTTCAACATTAATTTCAGTTGAGATTTTAAGTAACAATTCTTTGAGTCTATTTTGCACTTTGTCTGTCAATACAGGGCGACGATATTTAGTCACCCAGACAACATGATATTTACAACAATAGACTATATTTTTGTTACTTTTGTAGGTTGGCATTGCATTATACAGCACTCGGCTATATAATCATATCATGCCTAATTACTTCGTTCGCAAACTTAAACTTAATCGTACAGAACAATTAGATTCTCTTGCCCGTGCAGCAGGGGAACTATATTCTCGTACTTTAGTATCTTTTTGGCGGACAGTTCGTAAGAAACGAGTGTGGTTATCGGGTTACACAATGGAACGTTGGCATACCTCTCCATCGCTTCATGCCCATAGCTCCGATGCTATAACTCAATGCTTTTATAGTTCTTTAAAATCATGGAGGGTGAGACGAAAAACCGATCCTAATAGCAAGCCACCAAAACGGAGGCGTTGGTATTTTAAAGTTACTTGGAAATCAACAGCTATTAAACTCAAGGATGGTAAATTAAGACTATCTAATGGCAAAGATAATCAACCTTTAATTATTGAATGGCACTGGCAAAAGCCTAAAATTGTAGAATTGGGATGGAATAGAGCATCTCAATGTTATGAGATAAGGGCTTGTTATGCTACAGAACCTGTAAAAAACTCACTTATAAAAGAAGTCAAAATAGCGGCTACAGACTTAGGTGAAATCCACCCTATGGTCATAGCAGATGGAGTAAATACCGATATTTTTAATGGCCGTTATTTGCGCTCTGTTAGACGATATCAAAACAAACTAAAGGCACAATTATCTAAATTAATTGATAAAAAGAAAAAAGGGAGTAAACAAAGAAAAAGACTAATTAAATCTAAACAAAAACAGCTTGCTAAAATCAATAACCAAATTAAAGATATTGAACATAAATTAACTAGCCGTGCTGTTTCAATGCTCAAACTAAGAGGCATTCAAACGCTAGTTATTGGAGATGTAAGAAATATCAGAGATGGTTTAAATTATGGCAAAAAAGTTAATCAAAAACTTCATCAATGGAATTTTGGTTCTATTCGAGAAAAACTTGAATACAAGTGTGCAAAAGTTGGTATTAAAACTGTCTTGATATCGGAAGAGTATACTTCTCAAGAATGCTTAAATTGTCGCCAACGAAATAAGCCAAAAAACCGTAATTATCGCTGTTCTTGCTCTTTTGAATTTCACCGTGATGGAGTTGGAGCTAATAACATTCGTGCAAAGTATCTGGGAGAAGTCCCAGTAGTTGGTCTTATGGCTAGACCCTCTGGTATTAGGTGGCAACCTCATATTCAGTGTAACTTAACAGATAACTGTCTGTTAGGGAATCCCCTCGATTCTATCGATGGGGAGTAGTCAAAAACCTGAGTTCGATATAAGATAATCCCTCACCAGCAAGACTTGTACTGAGTTTATCGAATTATGCTTGTGTTACAATATTCAACCAATTAATATTTTACCTTGGTATCCTTCTAAATTGATAGTTAACTGATTGTTAGATGCTTCATATTCTTCTCCACTGATACCATCTTTCCAGGTTGTAGAATTCGGAAGATTAGAAATTGTATAATCTGAAAGAGAATTACTGGAAAAATTTAGTAAAACCACTATTCTAGAACCTTCCTCATTCCAACGATGATAGGCTAAGACGTTATTGTTGATATCTTCGTGGATAAAGTCAATATTTTTGGTATTTAAGGCATTATTTTTAGTTTTCAACTGGATCAATTTTTTGTAAGTGTTAAATAAGGTTTGATTGGAATCATTTTCTAATAAGTCCCAACCCATACTTGATGAGTCTTCTCGATCGTATTCTCCGAATTCATTTCCCATCCAACTTAAGGGAATACCAACGGCTGTCATTAATATGATAGCCCCCAATGTTGCTCGTTTAAAAGCTGCTTCATCAAAAATATTGCGCCCCGCGAAGCGGATCTCTTCGATATCGCCTAATTCAGTGAAAACATATTGATGATCATGACAAGAGATATAATTAATTGCACTAATAGTTCCTTGATAACCTTGTTGTTGACAATCAATCACTTCTTTTAAGCTTTCAAAATGACAATTATCTCCACAAATATGGGCAATAATTTGCTGACAAAAACTTTCATGCCAACAACTATCCATCGGTCGATCATAACCTGCTAAATTAGGATTTTCAGGAATGTATTCTGCGGTGTTCAAAAAGGGTTTATCTCCAGCAGATTTTCGAGCTTTTTCACTCAACCAATTTAAAAATTCATAGTGATCGATTTGTTTTGCTGCATCGTAACGAAATCCATCAATATGATATTCTTCAACCCAAAAAATAGCCACATTACCAATAAATTGCCACGCAGGTTTAATGTCTAAATTATCGTCATAATGTTGATAATCAAATTCTGGCCCCCAACTATTGTCTGGGTCTTTTGGTTCACTGCGATACCAATAATTATAATCAATTTGAGTTAAAGGGTTTTCCGTATCAGAATGATTAAAAACGCAATCTAATAAAACACGAATTCCTCTACCATGACATTCGTCAATGAGTCGTTTTAAGTCTTCAGAAGAACCATAACTGGGTTCAACAGCGAAATAATAACGAGGGGTATATCCCCATTTTTTTTCATCGGGGAAAGCTTGAATAGGCATTAATTCTATGGCATTAATTCCCAATTCGCATAAATAATCTAATTTATCTATCACTCCTTGAAAGTTTCCAGAAAATCTATCAACAAATAACTCATAAATAACCAATTTATCGTTACTCGGTAAAGGATGATCGTCATGTTCCCAAACGTAAGTATCAATTATTTTTTTACCATCTTTAATACGAACAATACTATTTTTACTTTCTTGATCAATTTCTTTTGTATAGGGATCATTAACTTCTACCCATTGATCTGACTCCAAAAAGGGAGATTTACTTTGGACACGAAATTTATAGGCAAAAACACCATCTTCTAATTCGACTTTCCTGCGAAAATATCCCTTTTCGTCCTTTTCCATTTCTATTTCTGACCAATCAGAAAAAGAGCCTTTTAGGGTTGCTTTTTTATTATAAGGAGCAAATAACTCGAATTCAATTAAACTTGTCATTAGCTTTCATTTTTATAATCACCAATGATAATGGTATCGAGACGTTATTAAAAACGCCTCTATCTAAGGACATAAACTAAAGCTTAATTGTCCGTTAAATCAACCCAAATACTCCCTTCTTCCGTTTTAACTGGAAACACAGATAAAGCTTTTTCTTGGGAAATCATGGCCATCGCTTTCCCCACTAAAGGTGGCCAAGGAGTCCACTCTTTAACCGCCCCAGTTTTGAGATCAAAAGCACTGCGGTGCATGGGACAAACTAAAGCACCATCTTCGGTAATTTTCGCTTTTTTTAAGGAAATCTTCAGGTGAGGACAACTATTTTTTACTGCATAAAATTGTCCGTTATGATTCAACAATAATAAGTTATGGTTTCCGGTCTTTACCACTTGACGAGATCCCATTGGCAGGCTATCAACAGCAAGCACTTTTGTCCAACTCATGGTTAATTATTTTCTATAGTTTAGATCATTAGTGTATAATTTTTTCGCTTTATTTACCACCAATGAGGGGGGCAAAATGCCCCTCTTTTTTTGTGGTTACTTTTCCCTATATTTACGATAAGCCCCAATGAGTTCTTTGAACAACAACTTAACTAATTTATCCCCTACTCTCGCCTTACCCCATTGTTTGAGGGAATTTAACCCACGGAAATTGGGGTCAATTTTCCCCT
>JASJDW010000305.1 GCA_030064955.1 Crocosphaera sp. | reverse complement strand
GTAAGACCTGCGGAGGCTGAGTAAGACCAAAGCAAGACTTGTCTTGTAGAGGCTTTGGCTGTTGAAAGAGGAAGCCCCGTATGAAGCGTAGCGGAATGCGTGGGTATGTCACTCTATTAAGCCCTTCAATGATTTTATATAACCTGTTATATATCTTCAGATTTAAACTATAGATGCTCAAGTTTTTAGTCGGCGATCGCTGTTGTAACACTTAGCTACTTCTGGGATTGTATTTTATAGTTCGTTAGTGAACGTTTGTATTGCTTGGCAAGAGGAGCAAGCTAACCTGTTATAACCTGTTATTTATATTTGGGTTTAAATTTCAGCATTTAGAGTTTTATTAACCGCGTACTTTACTGGTTTTTGACACTCACGGACTAATATGGCTAAATCATTCAGTAAATCACTATTGACAATGGTTTGGCGATCAGGGCATCAATTACAAGGGGGACGATATACCATTATCCGTCCGTTAGGGTCGGGAAGATTTGCCTTGACTTATCTGGCTGAGAAACAAGACGGAACCAAATGTGTCATCAAAACTCTGAATAACAAAATTATTAATCAACGTGATAAAAGAAAAATAGAACAATTACAATTTAACTTTTTGGAAGAAGGAAGAGCTTTGGCAGCTTGCAAACATCCTCATATCGTTAAAGCACAAAAGCCGTTTCAAGAGACAACCCGAAATGATTGGGGAAAACAGATTTCTCAAGTTTGTATTCCGATGGAATATATCGAAGGAAAAACATTAAATGAATTATCTTTGCCTCTTTCTGAAGAAGATGCGCTTAAGTATATTGAACAAATTGCTAGAGCATTAATTATCGTTCATAAAAATAAGTTGTTGCATCGAGATATTAAACTCAGTAACATCATGATTCGAGACAAAACTGATGAAGCTATTTTAATTGATTTCGGCTTAGCTAAAGAATTTGATGAAGATTTAACGGAGCTTAATCCCACTGTATCTGATGGGTTTTCTCCTCCAGAACTATATTACTCAAAAGCAGAACGGGGTTCCTATACTGACGTCTACTCGTTGTCGGCCAGTTTGTATGTTCTATTGACAGCAACCATTCCACCAAAAGCTACAGAAAGACATTTACATCCTCTAATTTTTCCTCAAACAATTAAGCATAAAATTAGTGATCGTGTTAAAGAAGGAATTATAAAAGGAATGGAAATTGAAAGAAATCGTCGTCCTCAAACTATGGAAAAGTGGTTAGAAGAGGTGTTAAACAAAAAAATTCAAAGAAAAGAACCTGTTCTTGATCCAGATTTAAAATTAGGGCGAATTCAAGTTCGGGTAGAGATAATTAGTATCATAGTTAGTATAGTAGGAATTTTGGTGACATTAAATATGATACCAATAGTGTCATTTAGGTTTCCAAATATATTAGAAGCTTTGCCAACACCAGAACAAAAAATTGATAAAAATATCAATAATTAAATACAATAATTTTGTTTGAATAATTACGATAAAAATACTTTAAAATTGCTCTTGTTAATTTAGAAAACCTATGATATAAAGGAAGTAAAAATACTACTTATAAGTAGTATAAAAATCACCAATTTTATAAAAAATAATGTTACCAATTTTATTAAAATCAGGGGACAAAATTGTTTCTTGTGATAATGAATCGTATACAATTAAAAAGCCTTTAGGATACGGTGGATACGGTATAGTTTATCGAGCAATAGATGATCACCAAAAAAAAATAGTTGCGATCAAAACCTTAAAATTTGAGTCGGAAAATCAAGACATAACAGAAACTACAAAAAAATGTGAAGAACTTAAGAAAGAAGCAAAAATATTAAAATCTTCTAATCATCATCATATTGTAAAATTCGACAAAGTTATTTATAGTCCAGATAGACCAGGTATCCCCTTTCTTATTATGGAATACGTAGACGGTCTAACTATGAGAGAATATTTGAAAAATCAAAGAAATAAAAAATTATCAATACAAGAACTATTTATCTATATTCAACAGATTTGTGATGCGTTAGCAGTAGTTCATGCTAGAGGAATCCTTCATCGAGATGTTAATCCTAATAACATTATTATTCGATCTGGAAAATTAGAAGCGGTTTTAATTGACTTTGGTATTGCTGAATATTATGTACCAGGAGAAGAGCAAAATTTTGCGAAAAATATAGGTCACTCTGGATATGCACCACCTGAAAGCTTTTTTGATCCACGATATTCTAAAAGACATAATCCAAATAAAAAAGAAGGAAAATATTCAGATGTGTATTCGGTTGCCGGACTCATGTATTATCTGATAGTAGGCGAAGATCCTTTAACTTTTTTCCATAACAAAGAATTTGAAAAAACTATGTTAACCCAATTAAAGGAAAATAATGTTCCTGAAAATGTCATTGATATCATAAAAAAAGCAATGAGTTTAAACAGTCAAGAAAGATATCAATCAGTAAAAGAATTATCGAACGATCTAAAAAAATATAAAAATCACGATTTTTCAGATAAATTTACGTTATTAAAAATAGATATTGAAAAGAAGATTAATTATCTGTTTAATGAAAATTTAGATATTGCAAACTATATAATACGATATATTTTTAATTTCTCATCACAAGTCAGTAAAAATCTCTACTTTCATCTTAAAAAGATTCCTAAAATAGTCTTAGGAATTTTAGTTTGTTCTATAATTGTAGGAGTTCATGTTTGGGTTGTAGCTTTTGTCGCATCTGTGTTTTTTCCACCACCCAAAAAAAGTGAAGATACTAATCTACAAAAAAATAATCAAACCCGAATAAGGGAGTTACCCAAAAAAGTAATACGAGAAACTAAAAATACTCAGCAAAACGAGAAGAAAAAGATTATTATTGATAGAAACGATTTCGTAAATGATATAGATAGTTTTGGTCGGGAAAAGACAGTTGTCGAGCTATTTCAAGAACATAAACAAGATACAACTAGAGCATTTGGGGTGATTATCTCAAGAAATAAAAATGAGTACATTGTCTTAACCACTATGTATAACATTTTAGGAGGGAATACTAATAATTTGAGGGTTAAAACATTTGATGATCAAATTCATAAAATTGAAAAAGTTGAAAAACAGCTAAACAGCCAAAGCATAGATGTAGCTTTAATTTATTTCAAACGTCATTTTACTAATTATCCATTTGCTCAGACTAACGCCTCTTTGGATTTTTCAGCATTAAAGGAAAAGTATCAAGAGGAATTTTTTATTAATGATTTTGATTTACGAAAAAATCATAGTCTTAAATTAGTCAATATTCAACAAAAGCCAGATTTAGATAGACAAATATGTGCAGGTTATCAATATACTTTTGAGGTTGATATTCCTCCTAGTATCAATATCAATGGTAGTCCAATTTTTAATAGCCGTAAAGAAATTATTGGAGTTTATTGTGGAGAAGATAATAACTCATTACAAGATAAAACCACAAAGAACAAGTCTTCAAGAAAAATTCGTGTTATTCCTATCGACTTAATTAAATCTAGTATATTCGGAAATAATGATTAAAGTAGACATAGTAATTTATGGTATTTTTGTACCAAATAGATATATTAACAAAAATTTTTCAGTTAACTTATGGAGAATAGCGGACTTGAACCGCTGACATCCTGCTTGCAAAGCAGGCGCTCTACCAACTGAGCTAATTCCCCTAGCAAAACGACCGACAGTTTTTTGTGTCGATATTTTACTCACTCTTACAATTATACACAGACTTATCTAAAATAAGCAAGGGGTTAATCAAAAATTTCTCCCGACTCCTGACTCTCTACTCTGTGCTATGGTTTACACTGTTGCTACTTTCTACAAGTTCATTCCTTTTCCCGACTGTGCTGAAAAACAAGGCATAATCCTAGAATATTGCAAAAATCATGCGATTAAAGGCACAATCTTATTATCCGAGGAAGGCATTAATGGAACGATCGCCGGAACTGCTGATAAGATTGAAGCGGTGATCAACTATTTACGCAAGGATGAGCGTTTAGCTGACTTAGAGGTTAAATATTCTACTGCTTGTGATCTTCCGTTTGAACGGATAAAAGTTCGTCTCAAACGAGAAATTGTTACCCTTGGAATACCAGAGGTTAACCCTAATGAACAAGTGGGAACTTATGTGACTCCTAAACAGTGGAATGACTTAATTGAAGATGAGGAAACGATTGTTATCGATACCAGGAATAGTTACGAAGTAAACATCGGAACGTTTAAAGGTGCAATTAATCCTCAGACTCATTCTTTTCGAGAATTTCCTGATTATGTTCAACAAAATTTAGATCCCCAAAAGCACAAAAAAATAGCCATGTTTTGTACTGGTGGAATACGATGTGAGAAAGCAACTTCTTTCTTGTTGAAACAAGGATTTTCTGAAGTTTATCATCTTAAAGGAGGGATTTTAAAGTATTTAGAAGAAGTACCTAAAGATGAAAGTTTGTGGGAAGGAGAATGTTTTGTTTTTGATGAAAGAGTTGCGGTTAAACATCAGTTAGAAATTGGCAGTTATGAAATGTGTTTAGGATGTGGTTATCCTATTTCAGAAACAGATAAAGCATCTCCTAAGTATGAAGAAGGAGTTTCTTGTCCCCATTGTTATGATCATTTAACTCCTGACAAAATTGCCAAACAAAGAGACAAACAAAAACAAATTTTACAACAGAAAAAATAAAATCAATATGACTCAACCTCGCGCTGGTTATACTTTACCTGTGTTCGCTTGTGCATCAGCGATCGCCGCTTTGCATCATTTACAAAATAAAAAAAATTATGAGATAGTTTCTCTTAATTTAATCGAACCGACTGAAACAGTAACTATCCCGATTCAACAAGTAGCAAAAATCAACAAAAATACGGCTTTAGCAATTACGTTTAGTGATCCAGGAGACAATTTAGATTTAACGAGAAATACCCCCATTTGGGCATTAGTAGAACTAAGGGAAAATAGTAACAAAAATGAACATGAACAAATCATTATCAAAGGAGGAGAAGGAATCGGTAAACAAAGTAATAATAATCATCAAGATGCTATTTACTCCTATGCAAACAAATTACTAAGACATAATTTACAACAATATTTAAACCCAAAAGAAGCTATTACTGTTACGATTATCTTACCCGAAGGAAAAAAGTTAGCAAAACGAACATCAAACGAAGCATTTGGCGTGATTGAAGGACTTTCTTTGTTAGGAACCTCTGGAATTTCTCAACCCTTAAGTTCTCCCGATCAATTAAAGACTTATCAACAAGAATTAAGGAACAAATCGAAACAATTTGACACTTTAGTATTTTGTTTAGGAGAAAATGGCATAGATTTAGCTAAGAAATTGGGCATTAATTCTCAACAATTGATCAAAACGGCTAACTGGTTAGGACCTTTGTTAGTAACAGCAGCAATAGAAAAAGTAAACTCTATTTTATTATTTGGTTATCACGGAAAACTGATAAAATTAGCAGGAGGAATCTTTCATACTCATCATCATTTAGCAGATGGAAGACTAGAGATATTAATCACTCATTGCGTAAAAATGGGTCTAGAAAAGACAATTTTACAACAACTTCTAAACTGTGAAACCACAGAAGATGCTTTACAATTATTGAGAAAAATAGATGCAGAAACTAACCATAATTGGACGGAAAAAGTTTATAAATCTCTTGTAGAAACCATTGACAAAAGAACCAAACTGTATATCAGAAAATATGTCGAATTTGATGTTAACATCGGGTCAATTGTTTTTGGACGCGATCGCCGTATTATTATGGCTAGTGAAACAGGAAAATTCTTACAGAATAAATTAACAGTTTAATCAGGAAACCAATCATTAGAAAGTGCATCATCAAGAGGAATATTATTTTTATCAGGAATTGCAAAAAGTTCCCTCATGATTGAAATACGTACAGGGTATATCTCTTCCCAGATAGGTTCTAATTTATTTTTTTTCGATCTACTGAATCTTGGCTGTCGGCACATCTGACCACTGGCTTCGAGTTACTGGATTTTTAGCGGCTGGATATCTAGTTTGCAATTCAGTGATACTCAGGCGAGGGACTATCTCAATTAGGACGGAGCAAGAAGAAAATATCGAGGAGTAGAGACAAAAGAAGCTTGGTTTATTATCACTAATTTAACCAGTCTTGATGAGACGATTGACGCTTATAAAAAGAGATTTTGTATTGAGGAAATGTTTCGGGACTTTAAGAAAGGCGGTTATGATTTAGAAAGGATTAGTTAAATATGTGGGTAGAGTGAGAAAAAATAAGAAAATGCAACGAAGACACAGTAACTTTTATATCGGTCTTCATGGAAAAGATTGGGTTGACTCTTGCGATTTACTGGCCGTTGAATCTCAGGTATTGATGCAATTAAGCCCTGGAAAATGTGCCTATTATCGACAAGGGCGACGGGCTATATCCATGATTAAATCTAGCTTTTAGCTTTTTCTGTCCCCACGCCAGCTGTAGAACCGAACATGAACGGATTAACAAGGAATTAAAACCCATTGTTAACCGCGCCCGTAATTTACTTCATACGGAATTCCCAGAAGCAAAAAATAGTAAATATAGTAATTGCGATAAGGTAGACGGTGATGGAAGAGAACTTCGCAAAGTCAAACCGCGCAAGTTTGGCAAGAGTGGGAAACCCATAACTAAGCGTGTGGGGTTAAACCGGTTTCATGCTTGTTTGGGGAAAGCGGT
>JASJDW010000304.1 GCA_030064955.1 Crocosphaera sp. | reverse complement strand
CTATTGATGGGTTTAGCTTCTCAACAAGCTCAAGAATTGGATACATTGTTAGTAGATGATGTGCGTAACTTTTTGTTTGGGCCTCCTGGGGCCGGAGGATTTGATCTAGCTTCCCTTAATTTACAACGAGGGCGAGATCATGGTCTTCCTGATGTTAACACCGTTCGTTTAGCTTTAGGATTAATTCCTTATAGTACCTTTTTGGAACTGACTGGAGGTGATGAGGAACTAGCTGATGTTTTTGCAAGTGTTTATAGTAGCATCGATGAGGTGGATCTGTGGATTGCAGGTTTAGCAGAGAAGAAGGTGAATGGGGGTTTATTAGGGGAAACCTTTAGTTATATTTTAATTGATCAATTTACTCGCACTCGAGATGGCGATCGCTTTTTCTATCTCAACGATCTTGATCATCTAATGATATTAGATCCGACGCTACAAACTGTTACCCTTTCTGATATTATTCGTCGCAATAGTACCATTGATAATATTCAAGATAATGCTTTTTTAGTCGCTTCGGTTCCTGAACCAAATACTAGGGTGGGATTGTTGATGCTTGTCTTATTGGGTTCAATTGGATCTCGTTTCCATAGTAGGAATAGTGGATAATAGCAACTTTCACTTGAGTTTGGTATGGCACTACAAAAATTAGTTATGATATTTTTTGTACCTTTAAGAGACTGTTTGTAAAGTAAATCTTAAGAAAATTATAGGGTGTATTAATGTAACATAATACACCAAAAAGCTATAGCAGTACAAAGAAAGATTAGGACATTAGTGTAAGGTGGGGAGTGCATCGCCCTACAATCTACAATCTATAAATGTCCTAACCAAAATGCGTAGTGCTATATTAATTACTTTGCCAACAAAAGTTGATACCAACAAAAGTGTGTTTACTACAATAAAACTGAAGCTTAGAATAACAATAAATCAGTTACTCAGTCTAGAGGAGATATTGTTATGGTTTCACTCGTAGAAAAAGTAGAAAAAATAAACTGTATTTTTCGTAACGAACTGGATAAAATGGTTATCGTCAAGATTCAATCTGAAGGAATTGAAAGAGTCATTCCAGCATTCGGATGTTTGGAGTTCAAAGCTAAAGCAGATGCTGAATTGAAGGTTTACACTCATGAGTTTGTCACGATGTGTCTTGCTGCAAGAGTTCCTTGTAGTCAACTGATTGCTTAAATAATTTTGTATTAAATGATACAGTTTTATGGGACTTTAGAACCCATAAATGTTGGTGGAAAAAGCCATTAGGTATTTGTTATTGTTGTGAGGGGGTGACGGGAATTTTTTTATTAATTTATTTCGAGGTCAACTAATGACTATTTTAACAGCAAACGTTAAGGAGCTTAAGGAATGGCTACAG
Source organism: Crocosphaera sp. (assembly GCA_030064955.1). GTDB lineage: Bacteria > Cyanobacteriota > Cyanobacteriia > Cyanobacteriales > Microcystaceae > Crocosphaera. The sequence continues at coordinate 4,194 of JASJDW010000304.1, read as the reverse complement.
AACTTGAGATCGCAAAAGAGCAAGCAGATCGTAACGGTGTGGATATTCCTAAATGTGAGCAACTTCTGCAAGAAATTAGTCCTATATCTGCCAAATACGAAATTATCTTTTACCTAGCTGCAACTGGTTTGTATTCAGCAGGGGAGATCGCCGACAAGTTTAATCATAGTCGAAAAAATATTAACAGTGATTTTGCCAAGAAACTAGGAAAATATCTCAAGCTATATTTTGGGTTAGAGGAGGAGGGTGAGAGAGTTGGAGTTACTTCTTTAAGGCGATTTCTTTTTAAAAAGAACTATTTGAAAGAGAACAGTAAAGCTCATATTCTCTCTAGCCATCATCAAGAAAATTCTGATTTAGGTAGTGAGGGGGTTTAAGCAAAAATGACAACCACATCTCAAGACAAATCAAACAATTCTTCATCAACTATGTCTAAAGATTTTGATATATCAGTTTTAATTGAAAGTCTAAAAAATGAAAAAAACATAGACAATCGTTCACGTATTATTAGAAGACTAGGAGAATGCCATGAACTTGAAGCTTTAATACACATCTTTAAACTTAAAAGTCACTTAGATGAAGAGGATGAATTTATTCAGTATGAAATCCAGTTGAGTCTGAATAAATTAATTAACAATGAAAAGCTTTTAGATGACACTGAGCTAAACGTTGACTTTATCTTAGATAATTTAGTATCAGATGATAATTTTGAAATTGTTAATCGATCGCAAAAGTCCTCTGAAGTTCCTCATATTCTAATTGATTCAAACTTATTTGAGGAGTTTCTACTAAGAACACAAACAACTCTTTTTTACGATGCTAAGAAAGTCGTCAAATACATTTTATCTGGCAAAATAAAGCCTTACATTGCTGTTAAAGGATTTCGACATATTTGGTCTAGTCTTAAAGAACATAAAGGGCAACAATTTGCTAATAAATTTGTGCTTGAACTTCTAGATACATTTACTATTTGTGGGGTAAACGTCAAAGATATTGACCTAGACAAATATCCTAACCTCAATATTCCAACGGTTATTCAAATTGAGATTGCTCGAAAATATAATTTGGATGGTATTCTTACGCTGAGAGACAAAGATTTTATTGGTAGTGGGTATCCCTATGTTTATTCTGACCCCATGTTTGCTCAAGCAATAGAAGATACAAACTCTGGTTTAGTCCCTCTCAAAGAAACACTCAAAAAATTCGATGCAGCAGAGAAGACTGAGAAAAAGAGACAAGAATTTACTAATATCTTGGAAGAAAAAACCCAAACTACCTCATGGATTGAAGGAGAATTAAAACTTTTTCAAGGTTGGAAAATTGATAAATTTGAAATCTTGAGTTCTTCAAATTATTTAACTTCTGCTACTGTTATTTTAGTTGATGAAACAGGAGATAAAAGGGCTAAGAGTTCAGCTTTCAAATTAGGTTCAGTTAATGCACTTTTGACTGCTTTTGATGAAGCTTTAGAGCAAATTATTGATGATAAAAAACATCAGCTTCAAAAAATTTATATTGCTAATATAACCAGTCATAAAGAAGGAAGAGTAACGGTTCAAGCTGTTGTTAACACAGACAACGGGGAAGTCATTACAATCCACACCCATGAAAATGTCATCAAAGCCTACTTTTTTGCTTATATAAAAGCAATTATTGCTATCTATGCACCTGATGAATACAAGTCCGATGTTCACAGTGAAGAAGAGTTAATAAGTTTGTATCGAATTGGGAGGAGAGATTTTCATGGAGTTAATTTTACTGGAATTAACTTTAGTAATTGTAGTAATTGTGAAAAAAATTTAGCTGACTCCGACCTAGTAAAATGTAATTTTAGTCATGCCAATTTATCTGGTACTAATCTTACTAACACTAACTTAGAAGGTGCTAATTTTAGTGATGCTGACTTGACCAATGTTGAATTTGATCCTTCTAATCCAACGTTATTCTCAGGAACAACATTAACCAATACTAAATTTCCAGAAATTTCTATCCCTGCTGATGGTAAATCGCGCATAGATAAGGTTAGTCACTTGCTGAGACAAACTAATACTGATATCAGTAAATACCAAATTTTAGCAACTCATCGTATGACTAAACCGATATGGTGGCTTAGTGATTTAGGTGAAGAATTTTGGCAATTAAATCAACAATTATTAGCCAAAGGTATTCAAATTAAAAGACTATTCATCTTGCCTCAAAATCCTAAACCAGAACATCTAGAAATCTTAAAAAGACAAATGGATACAGGTGTTGTTGTCCACTATATTTATCAGCATCATGCAAAAAATATTCGCCATTTCAACTTGAGTAATATTAATTTGCTAGTTTGTGAAAATTTATCAGTTCAGCAAAATTCTTTTACCACGAAGATGATTTTTAATGAACAGAAAGAGTCAGGAGGATACATTTCCTTTAAGCAACAAGATCTCAAAACAGATAAGGAGCGATTTTTACTTATTTGGGAGCAATCGAAACCATTATCAAAGGAAATGTTACCGACTAACAGAATAAACCAAGAATGATACAATACTAACTGAAAAGCTAACATTCTCTTGGATTTGAATTATTACGAATGAGTTACCATCAGGTTTCAAGCTTGATGAGTAAGTTTCAGTCAGTTTGATCTAGTGGCTATAGTAGTACGCATTTCGGTTAGGACATTTATAAAATTGCAAAACTTTGTAGGGCGATGCACTTCCCACCTTACAATAATGTCATAATCTTTTTTTGTACTGCTATAGTTGTTAATAGTGAGCAGTGAACAATGATCATTGCTCACTTGTCACTGATGAAATATTGTATATAATAAGAACAGTGATATGAAATACAGGTTAAAACTAAGTGTTAACAAGACTTCAAAAAAGAATGTTTTAGCCTAGTGAGAAGAGTTTGTTAGTTAACGTACACATAGATAAGAAAGAATGAGCAATCAAACCATCAACTTAACAATTATTGGTGCAGGATTATGGGGACAAGCATTAGGAAAATTAGCTAAATATAATCAGCAAAATAATGTACGAATTTGGTCACGAAGAAGCAGCGAATCTTTAGCTTCCGTAGTAAAAGATGCAGATGTAATTCTCTCTGCTGTTTCTATGAAAGGGGTAAGACCAACCATAGAAAAACTAAAAGCATTAACCATTCCTGAAGAAACAATTTTTGTTACTGCAACCAAAGGACTAGAAACAAAAACCATTATTACTCCTTCACAAATATGGCAACAAAGCTTTCCTACCCATCCCGTTGTTGTCTTATCTGGCCCTAATTTATCGGACGAAATTGAAAAAGGATTACCCGCAGCAACAGTTGTAGCTAGTGACAATACCACAGCAGCCGGTCAAGTACAAGAAGTCTTTTCTTCTGATATGTTTCGTGTATATTTTAATAACGATCCTATTGGTACAGAATTAGGAGGAACCCTAAAAAATGTGATGGCGATCGCCTCTGGTGTTTGTGATGGGTTACAGTTAGGAACCAATGCAAAATCTGCCCTATTAACTCGTGCTTTACCCGAAATGATTCGCATTGGAAATGAATTAGGAGCATCCACAGAAACCTTTTTTGGCCTATCAGGATTAGGAGATTTAATCGCTACTTGCGATAGTCCTTTATCACGTAATTATCGAGTAGGTTACGGTTTGTCACAAGGGAAAAGCTTAGAAAAAGTTTTAGAAGAACTAAAGAGTACCGCAGAAGGGGTTAATACCGCCAATGTTCTCGTAGAATTAGCTAAAAAATATAGAATAGCTATCCCCATTTCTCGTCAAGTGTATCGACTCATTAACGGGAAAACAACGCCACAAGCAGCAGTGACAGAGTTGATGGCTAGAGATTTAAAAGCAGAGTTCGATGATTTAGATTTTGCTTGATTAAAGTATTTAGGTTTTGTTGAGAGTAAACTAACCCAGTCATTTAATCTACTCCACTAATAACTAAGAAAAATTCTTAAACCATAAATAAAATTAGATTGTTTGGCTACCTTCACTCTCGCAATGTTGCTTTACCTTCTGAACTGAACTCCCGAACTCCCGAACTCCCAAACTCCTGAACTCCTAAACTCCTAACTCCTAAACTCCTAAACTCCCAAACTCCTAAACTCCCGAACTCCTAAACTCCCGAACTCCTGAACTCCCAAACTCCTAACTCCTAAAACTAGAAGAGTTTGTACCTCACAAATATGGGAACTGCTATATA
>JASJDW010000303.1 GCA_030064955.1 Crocosphaera sp. | reverse complement strand
CAGGAGTCAGAAATTCACTAATAAACACCTTCAAAGTTGCTATTTTTTTCAACTTATGGTATTTTTACGGTGAAAATCCTTATGATAATATAGCCAATCTCCAAAGTTAAATCAATGCCAGCCATCTTCTCAGAACAACAAATCAACAAACTATATTGTTTTCTATTTTCTCCAATTAATCACAAGAAAGACCAGAAAGTTAAACTAGGATTAATTATAACTTTATTTTTTATAATTATTTGTTCTGTTATTTCTTATTATGATGTTTTGAAGGGGCAATATAAAGGTGAAATTTTTAACGATGATCTCAGAATTTATTTCTGGTTAGATAAATTTGTTGATCCTGATTTATTTCCCAATGATCCCATTGCTAACTATTTTAAAGCTGTGACTCCTGTCGGTTATACTTTTCTCTTTTACGTATTGGCAAAAATAGGAATTACTCCCGGTTTTGCCATGCAAATAATCCCATTATTTATAGGAGTATTTTCATCGGTCTATATTTTTTTACTATCTCTAGAAATTTTGCCTATCATTAGTTTTGGTTTTGTTACAACTATAGTGTCATGGATGACATTTTTTTCAGTTGATTTTTTACCTAGAGCATCTTTTATTCTATTTTTTCCTGCATTTCTGTATTATCTTGCTCGTAGATACTTATTGTCTTGTTTGGCAACAATCCTTTTACAAGGATTATTTTACACTCCTTTTGTTTTTATATTGCTAGGATTATTAATTGTTAGGTTATTTTCTTGGAAAAATAGAAAAATAAGGATTTCATCAGATAAAGAAGATTATCTTTTTTGTTTAACTGGCATTTTTGTAACAGCTATTGTGAGCATAGTTTATATTTGGTCATCCCAAAATTATCTTCCTTCAATTTCAGGAGAGCAGGCGATTAAATTATCTGAGTTTTGGTATCCTGAAGGCAAAGTTCCTTACTATTCTGATAATCTTTTAGATACTTATATTTTTGGTTGGCAAAGTGGTTTAAAACCAGGAAAGTTGTTAAAATCTGTGCCTGTAATTGGTTGTTTGAGTTTAGTATTACCCTTTTTATTATATTTTTCATCTAAGTTTCCCTTAATCAATCAATTAACAAAAAATATAGTTATATTATCCCATATTTTATTAGTCTCTTGTGGATTAAATTTTTTAGCCCATCTTGTTTTTTTCAAACTTTATTATCCCAATAGATACACAACAAGACCTCTAACCTTTGTCATTGCTTTGACTTCTAGTTTGTGTCTATTTATACTGCTGGAATTCACCTGGAATTGGTTTAATCATCAGCGAGTCACCATGATGATCAAGAAACTAGCTTTTATAATAATAATTCTCTTATTAGGAGGTTACTCTCTTATCTATCCTCTGTATGTTGCATCTCAAACAACACCTCGTGTTAATTATCATCTTTCTGAACTGGAACTATTCTTCGCCAAACAGTCCAAAAATATTATAGTTGCTTCATTAGAAGGTATTCCAAGTAATAACATACCTATATTTTCCAAACGTTCTACTCTAACAGCACCAGAATTCGTTGTTCCTTATCATCCTAAACATTATGTGCCTATGAAGCAAAAAACGATTGATTTTATTGAGGCACATTATACTGATGATATTTCAAAACTTAAACAATTTATTGAACAGTATCAAGTAGATTTCTTTGTAATAAGAGAATCAACTTTTACTCCAAAATTTTTTAAAAAAAGTACCTGGTTCAAACGCTGGAAAGATTTAGCTCAAGAAATATCTAAGGAACAACAATCAGGTAAGATTCCTAGCTTACTAAACTTAAAAGCAAGCTGTACAGATTTTCAATCAGAGGAATGGTCAGTGGTTTCGAGTAAGTGTATTCTTCGTCAATAGACTAATGATCTAAGTTATGAAAATTTACCAACTAGATGAGGAAACTAAAAATTATTAATAGTAAATAGTAAGTACCTAAACATAATTAATTGCACACTTTTACGATCGACTTCGCGCCGTAAGACGGCGCAAGAGAATGTGCGAGTTTATAATAATTAGAACTATAGCATTACGTATTATGGGTTAGGACGTTTATAAAATTGCAAAACATTGTAGGGCGATGCAGTCCCCACCTTACGATAATCTCATAATCTTTTTTTGTACTGCTATAGCTGTATGTCTTGCCTGTTGCCTGTTTCAACTGTGTAATTTATTTTGTTTACTTACTGAATTTAGTCCATTATTATTTCTGGACTAACAATGGAAACATAAGGAGAAAGTAAATAATCTTTGGCTACTTTTTGTACCATCTCTGAACTAATCTTATTAATCAGTTCTGGAAATTTTTGGTCAAATTCAATCCCTAATCCTAACGTTTCATACCATCCGTATAAATGGGCAATTTCTGCATTGGTTTGCTTTCCTAAAGCGTATTGTCCTAGTAGCTTATTTTTAGCGGTTTGTAATTCTTCTGGGGTTAATTCTACTTCGCATAATCTCTCGGTTTCCTGTTGTAATCCCTCAAGCGCAATGTTAGTATTATGAGGAGCGGTTCCTATATAAGTAACAAAATGAGATGGTTGTAAACGAGTGGGAAAAAAGGCAGAAACATCGTAAGCGAGTCCTTTTTTTTCCCTTAATTCTACAAATAAACGACTCGATAATCCATTTCCTAAATAGGTACTTAATAGTTTTAAAACGGGATAATCAACATGAGCAACGCCAACTGTTAAATACCCTAGCATAATAATCGCTTGCTGACTGGATTGATAGGTCATCATTTCAGAAGGAGAAACTGATAACATAGGAAAAGAATTCATAGTTAAATCATGAGCAGGATTTTCCCAAGTTCCAAAGCTTTTTTCTACTAACTTAACTGCTTTATCTAAGGTAATATTCCCTGATAAACTAATAATTAAATTGTTAGGTCGAAAATGGTTGTAATGACACTTTTGTAAGTCTTCTCGACTTACTTGACAAACGGTTTCTTCTGTGCCTAATATGGAACGTCCATAGGGATGTTTCCCGTACATTTTTTCCCGTAATTGCTTAAACGCAACGGTAAAGGGTTGTTCTTGTTGAGAACGAATACTTTGACAAATTAACTGTTTTTCTAAGGCAATTTCTTCTTCTGGAAAGGTAGGCGATCGCACAATTTCTGCTAATAAGTTTAAGATAGATTCAAAGTCTTCTGAAACGGTCTTAACACTCATCATAAAATAATCTGATGCGGTATCTCCCCCTAAACCGGCCCCCATTGATTCAATGGCCTCTGCAATATCAAGAGAGGACATGGTTTGGGTTCCCTTGGTAAGTACGGTAGCTAATAAATGAAACATACCTGCTTGTTCTGGTTTTTCCCACAAAATACCTGTATCTTTCCAGAAAAATCTTCCTGATATCAAGTCAACTGTCGGATTTTCTCGAACAATTAAAGTAATGCCATTATCTAATTGCAAACGATGGATAAATTTTTCAAGGGAAACGGTAGAGGATAGTTCCATTATTGATTTATACTTGATTAATTAGCAGGGTCTCATAACGGTGATAGCATACTGGTCAGGGGACAAATATTCACAAGCAAGCTGTTGTAATTGTGCAGCAGTATATTGTTGAATTACAGTGGGATAACTGAAGGCTAGTTTAGCATCAGCTAAGGTTTGATAATAACCATATAATCCAGCTAATTGACTAGGGGTTTCTGTAGAAAAAATATAATCATGACAGAGTAATCGTTTTGCTTTGTTTAATTCGACTTCTGTGATAGGTTCTCGTTGTAATTGTTTGAGGCGATCGCAAATAATTGCCTCAACTTTTTCCATAGCTTGAGGATCTAACCATGCTCCAATGGTAAACAAACTGGAATCTCGTTGCAAGGAAAAAGAACTTTCAATGTCCATTACCAGTTGCTTGTCTTCTCGTAATTCCTGAACGAGACGGGAAGTTCGTCCTCCTCCTAAGATCACTGATAATAGATCCAGTCCCAGTCCTTGTTGAAGCTGTTTAATTCCAGGTCCTATCCACCCCATTAATAAGCGTCCTTGGGTTATTCTGGGAAAATAGATCTCATTACGTCTAATGTCTGTTACAGGAGGTTCTGGGGCAATTTTATGGGGAGGACATTCCCAGGGAAGACTGAAGTCAGAAAAGGTCTTTTCTACTAATGATATGGCTGTCTGTTGTTCAATATTTCCTACCACCACCACTGTCATATTATGGGGTTGGTAATGGGTTCGATGAAAACATCGTAACTGATGGGCTGAATATTGCTTGAGTTGGGTTTCGTTACCAAGAATAGGTCGGCCATAAGGATGATGCTGATATAATGTCTCACAAAGACGTTGAAAGCATACCCAGTTAGCATCGTCATAAGATGACCTCATCTCTTCCAAAATGACATCCCTTTCTCGGATAAACTCTTCCTGGGGAATGGCCGCTTGCAGTAAAATTTCCCCTAGATAGGGTAAAGTTTGGGTTAGGCGATCGCTTGCTACGGTTAGGAAAAAATGGGCATAGTCATGACTGGTAAAAGCATTGGTTATGCCTCCATGATGTTCTATGATCTGATCAAAGTAGCCTGGTAGAATTTCCTGACTGCCTTTAAAGATCATATGTTCTAAAAAATGAGCCGTTCCACCCCATTCTCGAGGTTCAACCCTTGCCCCTGCTTTTACCCAAACATCCACCACTGTTACGGGAGTAACAGGAAGATTTTGATGGACAACCGTTATCCCCTGCTCTAATTTAGTAACACTCAAGGGGAAACCCAATGTTTTGCAACGATTTATCTGTTGTCTCAATGCCTAAGATAGTTAGGGTTTCCTTAATTTTAGGTTAAGTTTAAAATTTTGTCTAATATCTAGAAATCCTGATATTTTTCAGGTGTTTGGAAAGACCACCGTACCGTTTTACCTCAGTTTATGACCTGGAAAAACCAGGTGGGTATCGACCGCTTATCGTTTCTGTTTCCGAGTACAAGCTCGGTTTACTACCACGATAGCTGGTTAACGCCCTTAAACTCAAAGCATAGATCAAAAAACTTTATTGGCAGTCACCAATACGGCAGTCTTTCTTCTCTACCTTATCACAAACTCCGAAATTTGTGATTGGAGGGCTGCTTATCTAGGGATTCAGCCCTCAGCGTTCAGCGTTCAGCTTTTGAATAAAAGCAGTAATCGCACATTCTGTTGGCGAGGGACGGCGGTCTCTCGTTAGTTTTAACTGATATCTTGCACGCCTTACAGAAAAACTCAAAAACTTAAGCACTCAGCACTCAGCGTTCAGCGTTCAGCTTTTGGAAGAAAGCCCATCAACACATACGATACATCTTTGAAGGGTTAATTTTAAGCTGATGACTGATGGCTGATAGACGAGGGACCCCGGCGAGGTGTCCTCGCCTTGGGAACGCGCGAGGTACCTGAACACTTATAAATTAGCTCGTTTAATCGAAGGTGCAAGATGTGAGTTTAAGCTGATAGCTGATGACTGATAACTGAATGCTTACCAAAAAAAAGAGTGAGCGAGAGAAAGCCATCCCGTGTCTTGAGTGCGTCTTACATTCGGATTACGAATCCGAATTACGCACTCGCTTTTAACGGATGGC
>JASJDW010000302.1 GCA_030064955.1 Crocosphaera sp. | reverse complement strand
TCTCTATTCTGGTAGGTGACTATAAGAATAGTAACTAGAAACAAACTTTGAAATGTGGATTTATCCCATTTTAAAGTTACGACTAGAATCCCTGCGGTTTTAACCCAGGGAGTCTCAATCTGACTATTATTTCCAGTCAAGGTAACCTACCAACGGCCAAAACAAACTCTCTCAAATCTTGAGGAAAATAATGATGCAAAAGCAAAATATTTATAGCTTCATGTTGATGCTAGTCTTTTCTTTAATTTTGAGTATTGTCAATGTTGCACCAGCTAACGCAACAGAGTTAAAAGTTGCACTATATCCTTATGTTCCGGATGTTGAGCAATTTGAAACTGCAATAGAAACAAAGTGGCATGAGGTACAACCCGATATTCTCCTAACTTTCACTACGATTGAAGAATGGGATGGAGGTTATGATAAGAATCCTCCTACTGATGCAGATGTGTATGTATTCGATGCCATGTTCTTTGATTACTTTAAGAGTCAAAACTTTCTCGAACCCTTGAAACCAACTGAAATCGAGGGCAAAGATGACTTTGTTGATTACGCAGTAGAAGGAGTTAAGGTAGATCAGCAATATTTTGCCATTCCCCAACTAGGTTGTGCCAATGTTCTTTTCTATCATCAAGATGATAATCAGATTGCCGATGCAACCAACCTCACTGACATTGTTTACACATTGGATAAATGTACATACACCAGTGAGATTCCTTCTGATCAACGGGGATTAATGCTTGATATGGCTGGGGGAACTACTAATGCAGCCCTCTATCTAGACATTGCTCACAGTATCACCGGAGAATATCCCTTTTCCCTCCCCTCCAGCAGTGATCAACTGAACCCTGAGGCCATGGACAATATGCGGGAGTTATTAGCAATGGCAAGCTATGGGAATGCAACGGATACCGATCCTCCTAATCATTCCTATGAACGCTCAGAATGGTTTAGTAACGGATGGGGGCGTGCCGTTATGGGATACACAGAATCCATGTCAGCTATGAGTGAGGAAACCCGAGAAAATATCGGGTTTAAGGTTATGCCCTTATCAAAGGAAGACGAATCGTATCCAGCTATTTTCTACGCGGATGTGATTGGTGTTAACACCACAACACGCGATCGGGGAACCCGTGACTTAGCTGTACGACTAGCTAATGTGATGGCAGACTCTGAAACTATGGTTTTGAGTATTGGACCCGATCAAGATCGTCCCTATCCTCAATATTTGATGGCCACTCGCCCCAGCATCTTTCAAACCCTTGAAAGAAAGTTCCCACTCTATGGTGAGATGTATCAGTTGATTGAGGACAATGATCCCGTCATGTTCAAGCTCAATAGTGAATCTCGTGATTGGATCGCATCAATGAAGAATATCATTCGTGAAGAAGCTCGCGAAGATTATGCTTGTGGTTGTGATTATCCAGCCCTTCAGACCATTTTTGACAATGATGCTGCACCTCCCATTTGTAATGCTACCTGTGCTGAGTATGGTGGTTGGAATGGTCAATGGACCAATGATTATCCAGCAGCGCAAGAAGGATCTGTCTGTGGTTGCAATGTTTGTGGTTTCTAAGTTGTCATCTATCGTACCTTAATGCAAATAAGGATGAATTAGGAACATAATCAAGATATTATTGAAAATGTGACTAATTTATTCTTCCTAACCAAATTGTTAAAAAAAATATCAGTTTGAAAATTGATGAAGACTGACTTAAATCAAACTGATTCTTCCTATGAATATCAAGTAGGAGGCAGTCTCAGGATTAATGCACCGAGTTATGTGGTACGCCACGCGGATAAGCAACTCTATCAAGCTTTATTAAAAGGCGAATTTTCCTATGTTCTCAATACTCGTCAAATGGGAAAATCTAGCCTTCGAGTTCACATCAAAAACCGTTTACAACGAGAAGGATATCGTTGCGCTTCTTTAGATTTAACCAGTATTGGCAGTGAAACCACAACCCCTATACAGTGGTATAAAGGAGTCATTTGGGAATTATGGCGCGGGTTTAACCTCATTGGCAAAATTAATTTAAAGGCTTGGTGGGGTGAACAAGCAGAGTTTTCTCCCATTCAACGTTTAGATCATTTTATACAAGATATTCTTTTAACATCAATTTCCTCTCAACCCATTGTTATTTTTATCGATGAGATCGATAGTGTTTTAGGGCTACCCTTTGCAGTAGACGATTTTTGGGCATTTATTCGTTTTTGTTACAATCAACGGGCAGAAAATAAAGAATATGATCGCTTAACCTTTGCTTTATTCGGTGTCGCCACCCCCTCCGAGTTAATTCAAGCCAAAGATCGCACCCCCTTTAATATTGGAGTTGCCATTGAATTAAGAGGGTTTCAACCCCATGAAATTAAGCCTCTGATTGGGGGTTTAAAGGGGTCATTTAGCCATCCCCAAAGCATTTTACAAGAAATACTATATTGGACAGGCGGACAGCCCTTTTTAACGCAAAAACTCTGTGAAATGGTTCTTGCAGAAACCCCTCCTTCCTTAACCCCGGAAACCGTACCCCAATGGATAGAACGATTAGTGCGATCGCAGATCATCGATCACTGGGAAACTCAAGACGAACCGGAACACCTACGAACCATCCGCGATCGCCTTCTCCGTAAGGAAGCTAATATTGCTCCCATTCTCACTCATTATCTTGAAATTTTACAATCAGGACAAATTCCCTTGGATAATCGCTTTGAACAGAGGGAATTATTACTATCAGGGTTAGTAGAAAAACGGGGATCTTCCTTACGAGTCCGTAACCCCATCTACGAAACGGTGTTTAATAGGGATTGGGTTAATCAGCAATTAGATCGTCTTCGTCCCTACGGTTCCTTATTGCAAGCATGGGTTAAGTCCCAGTATCAAGATGAGTCTCGACTGTTGCGGGGCCAAGCATTAGCAGAAGCCAAAAATTGGGCTAAGGATCATCGTTTAAGCGATCTCGACTATCAATTTTTAGCCGCCTCTGAAACCTGCGATCGCCGTGAGACTCAACAAAAATTAGAAGCAGAACGATTAAAAGAAACAGAAGCAAGACTAAAAGCGCAAAAACGACTCATTGGAGTCATTAGCGTGGCTTTATTGGTATCTTTTGGTTTAGTTGGGTTAGCTGTGAGTCAATATCGTCAAGCCACCCTCAATGAAATTCGAGCGATCGCCCGTTCTTCCCGAGGCTATTTAATAGCTGAACAGGGGTTAGACGCATTGATGACAGCAATTAAAGCCAAACGGAAGCTACAACAGTTAGGAATGAGGGATGGTGAGACTGAACAAGAGGTAGAAATAGCGTTAGGAAAAGCGGTCTATGGCGCGCTAGAATTCAATCGTTTCACGGGACATAAAGATGGAGTTTGGGGAGTCGACATCAGTAACGATGGGGAAACGTTAGTTACAGCGAGTTGGGACCATACCTTAAAATTGTGGCAACGGAACGGAAAATTGTTAAAAACCCTCCCAGGCCATGATAATCGTGTCTATAAAGTTAAATTTAGCCACAATGGTCAACTCATTGCCTCTGCAAGTATGGATCAGACCATTAAACTGTGGACGATTGAAGGTGAACTGTTGCGTACCCTTGTTACCCACGAACCGGTTTATGATGTTACCTTTAGTCCTGATGATCAAACGTTAATTGCTGCAACCGGACAGAATATACAACTCTGGACAGTAGAAGGAAAATTACTGAACATCATCAGAGGTCATAGTGCAGAGGTTTATGATGTAGAATTTAGCCATAATGGTCAATTTTTCCTCTCCAGTAGCAAAGATCAAACCATCAAACTTTGGACAAAAAACGGCCAATTACTAAAAACCTTTGAAGATCACAATAATACAGTCTGGGAAGTGGAATGGAGTGAGGATGATAGCTATTTTCTTTCCGCCAGCGAAGATGGAACCATTAAACAATGGAATCTGGATGGGACTCTAGTGAAAACTATTCTCGCTCATCCTAGCGCAGTTATGGATGTGGAATTTGTGCCTCAAAGAAAGGTCTTTTTTTCTGCGGGGGAAGACCAAACCATTAAATTGTGGTCTGTTGAGGGAGAATTAATTGATGCTTTTGAGGGCCATCAGGATGGGGTATTAGATTTAGCCATAGACCCCGACAGGGAATTTTGGGTCTCTGCGAGTTGGGATAAAACCGTTAAACTTTGGAAACCGAATAAACCCCTTTGGATTCATTTTTTAGAACATAAAGCTGAAATTCGGGGTATTGCTTTTAGTCCAGATCAAACCCATGTTGTCACAGCTAGTCGAGATCATACCCTCAAACTATGGAACCCTCAACAAGATTCTATTATTACCTTACGGGATCATACAGATGGGGTGTCAACAGTGGTTTATAGTCCTGATGGGCAGTTTTTTGCGTCAGGAAGTCGGGATGAAACGGTCAGATTATGGAATAATCAAGGGGAGGATTTTCGCACCTTCAAAGGTCATACTGATTGGGTTTTAACCGTTGCGATTAGTCCTGATAGTCAATTAATTGCATCGGGAGGTTTAGATAAAACTATTAAGTTATGGCATAAGGACGGCACTTTAATTAAAACGATTACAGGACATTCCAGGGGGGTTTTAGATATCGCCTTTAGTCCTGATGGTCAATATCTTGTTTCTGGGAGTAGTGATCAAACCATCAAAATTTGGCGACTGGATGGTAGTTTAGTCAGAACCATTAGGGGACATAAAGCGCCGGTGCGAAGTATTTCCATTAGTCCAGATGGCAGTAAAATTATCTCAGGAAGCCGAGATACCACCGTAAAATTGTGGAATTGGCAAGGAGAATTACTCCACAATTTTCAGGACCATCAAGAAAGGGTTTGGGCGGTGGCTTTTAGCCCCAATGGTCAAATGATAGCATCAGGAAGTGATGACGGAACCGTTAAATTTTGGGATCTGGATGGACAACTCATTAAAACATTGTACGGTTATAACAGTATGATTCGCTCCATTGCTTTTAGTCCCGATGGTCAACAAATAGCCGTTGGGAGTCGGGAAAATATGCTGATTTTATGGAATTTAGAGGAAATTTTAGCCTTGGATGAATTGCGTTATGGCTGTCACTGGATTAAAGATTATTTAGAATTTAATCGCACACTTTCAGAAAGCGATCGCCATATTTGTGATGGAATTCATCAATAAGATGTGATAAAAAAACCAGTTATCTCAGATTACTGTCACAGTACAATCAAGCAAGAATAAGTATCAATTTTCTAATTTTTATTAGTAGCAAAAGAAGCTTGTTGTAATTTTCGACAGTTTTTATTAATCACAAATCTGATTTTCTAGACTTCAGTGATTAAAAACACAGTCGTTTTTAAAAAGATAGTTGATCAATAAAAAAGGGTAGATAGTTCTACTCTTGTTATACACACACAAGGAGAAAAAGATTAGCATTGTCTAACTCTTTTTCTCTTTTTTTATGATAATAAAGTCGGATCACAATTACCCTGTGATTTCAATTACAGGAAATTTTTAATTAGATAATAATCTAATAATTTGGATTGAGAATTATTGAAAACTTAACGCTACCCTCTTAGAAAGCGATCGCCGTCTCTGTGATGGAATTAACAAATAAGATGTGATAGGTTCAACGGCAATTTTTACAATTAATCGTCATGATTAAATAGAAATCTTCTCAAGATCCTTTTGTTTAATTGTTAATTTATGTCACCATCTTCTGCCAATCTAATGTCTAATCATTCATCTTCAGAGAACTTATCTCGTTTAATTATTGACCATTTAGAACAAAAAAAGCAATTATTTCAAGCGGTGAATAGTTTAGTTGATAAACTTCATCATACCCAAATGTTACTGGAGGAAAATAAACCGAAAGAAGCGTTATTAACCATTGAACAATTAGTTCACTATGGGGAAACGATTACCCGTCAATTTTAAATCGGTTACACTTGTAATAACACCCTGCTTCCTATCCTAACTAGCTATATAGATAACACAATTCTCAGTCTATCTTGAAATGGGTAGAACAAGGCTCTAATCTTATCTTCATAAACTTCTTAGAAAAATTTAATCTTCACCAGCTTTTACCGTTGTAAAATTTAACTTGTATTGTAAGTTAACCACTGGATCATATAGTATGAAGAAGTCAAAATTAGCGATTCTAACCAATTCAGTTGTTATTAGTCTTGTTTGTCTGTCGTTTGTGATGGCTGGTTGTAATCCTCTTAATAAGGATAAATCTGTTGCAGAAAAGCCCTCTTTAGCAACTCAAAACCAATCAGAAAATAAGGGTAATACGATATTTTTCGAGCAAAAAGGGGTTGCTATAAAAGGAACCGATCCCGTCGCTTATTTTACAGAGGAACAAGCAGTTAAAGGAAATTCTCAATTTAGCCATCAATGGGGAAATACAACTTGGTGGTTTGCCAGTGCTGAAAATCGAGATTTATTTATAGAAAACCCCGCAAAATATGCTCCTCAATATGGTGGTTTTTGTGCTTGGGCAGTCAGTAATAATTATACCGCTCCTATTGACCCAGACGCTTGGACAATTGTAGAAGGAAAATTATATCTTAATTATGATAAAAATATCCAAAAGAAATGGAGTAAAAATATGACA
>JASJDW010000301.1 GCA_030064955.1 Crocosphaera sp. | reverse complement strand
TTTTCCCCACCCCCCACACCCTACACCCTACACCCTATCTCGACCCTTTGGGTCAGGCGCGTTCCCAAACGCCGTGCGACGGCGTGGGGTCGCCTGACTTGATGCTGGTTGTCACCCCGTGAGGCTGTTGACCCCTACAACAATGTTTAGCTAAACTTAAGCCTGATAACTCTCTTCAGGGGTTCCTTCATGAACCGTTTTAACCCATTTTAAGCGTTTGGGACGAACGGACATCCGCGCAGTAACACAGGGCATAAGAATTAACCAGTGCATCATATACACCATTCCCCGTAAGCTTTGCCACCCTAAACGAAAGATATCCGTAAACTGAAATGTCTCTTGATTTTGGATACGACGTAACCCGGTAAACATTCCCCAAAAGGACAGAGATAACATTAACCCTGTTAACGGGCCTAACAACGGTAAACGATGACGAGTTATCATCATCATTAAATCAGGAAGGGCTGCGGTAGGGAGAAGATATTGCATCAAAATAAAGGAGATGAGATCAAATTTTTTCCCTAACCCCATGGGTTGATTAACAATAAACCGCCAATAGTCTAAATAGCGTTGATAACCTCCTTCAGCCCATCGGTTACGTTGATGCCATAATGCTTTAGCAGTGGTCACTCCTTCTTCTTCAACCGCAGGATGGTTTAAAAACCCAATTTTCCAATTATCCAAGTGTAACCGCATGGTTAAATCTAAATCATCGGTGATGGTTTGTTCGTTCCATCCCCCACAACTAATTAACGCTGTACGCCGTACAAATTGACCGTTACCCCGTAATTCTCCAATACCACCAAGTGCTATCCGTTTTTGCTGGAAAAAGCTGTCTAAGGCCATTTCTGCTGCTTGTCCTTTGGTCCAGAAGTTTAACAGTCCATTGGCGATCTGTTTTCTGACTTGAACAGCCCCAATTTCTTTTTGATGAAATAAGGGAACCACCCGTTTTAATAAGTCTGGGGTTACTTTAGCATCGGCATCAAATACGGCGATAATATCTCCTTGGGTTTTGGGAAATACACCATTTAACGCCCCTGACTTACCCCCTTGGGCCCCGGCTGAACGATGAATAACATTGAGTTGGGGATAGTCTTTACTCAAGCGATCGAGTATTTCAGGGGTTTTATCGGTACTATGATCGTCAACAATCCAAAGATCGTATTTTTCGGTAGGATAGTCTAAATTACACAATTGTGTGACTAATTGACCAATAACCGCTTCTTCATTTTTCGCTGCTACCAATAAGGACACAAAAGGGGCCTGTTTTAATTCTTCTGGTGATAAAGGTTCTGGAATAGGGTCAGGTTGAGCAAGAATAAGACGAAAAGCTTGTATGGTAAAAACAGTGGTGAAAAGGATGATGACCCATGTTCCCCAAGCAACTAGATGGAGACTCATCACAATACCCCAAACCGCCATTAACAGAAAGGCCGCTTTTTTACGTCTTCCCGATAACCCCTGGAAAAAATCGCTTCTAAACTCTTCTTCTTCGTCTTCAGGATCTGACCATTCGGATAATAAAGAACTGATGGGGTCTAAGTTGTCTTGTTCGTCGTTGTCTATCCAATAATTTTTTGCCATAATTCAAGGGTTAGTTTAATGTTGTTTTTTACTACTAAGAACAGGGGACGATGATTTTTGATCCCCTGTATTTGTTAATCTTGTTTAGTCCATATTCTAACGAAAAATGTTCATTCTTTTACTTGAAACTAATGGTTATTGACTTTGACTGAGTGAATAACCTGAGTTTCTAGAGGTTTGAGCATTTTGAACGGATCACCCACACCAACCCATTTTGCCCATAATTGAGCAATTTGTTGCTCCCATAAGTCATAATTATTTTCTTGCTTGATACTTAAACGCCAAGAAATAGGAATGTTAGAATAGCCGTTGTAAGCTCCAGATAGGGCAGCGGTAATAGGAAGAATGAGAGGATGGTTCAATTGAGATGCTTGTAAAATACTTAGTTTAAAGTTGTCTGGGGTACGAGTAAAACAGTACAAAGATAACAATAAATAGTGACTATCTAAGACAGTTTGTTGGCGAAACTGTCTCCTTATTTCTGTTAATGGTGTTTGATGCTCTAAAAACATCTGTAATTTTTCTAGGGATTGAGAAAGATTGCAGATATTTTTTAATAAGTCTTCTTCTTGTTTCAAAATCAAGTTAATTATTTGTCTAAATAAAATTATTTCTGTTGTAATCTTATGATTTTTTTCTATTTTTTCTAATTGTTCAGCTAACAGGGTTTCTGTTTCATGAAAAAACAGAATCAGGGGTAAAATACCTAAAATAAATTCTCCTGAACTTATAGAAGGATTTTGAGAGGCAATATTTTGACAAGTTTCTGTGGATATTGTTTCATTTTGAATTAAATTTATGATAATTTTTTGACTAATTATTTCCCAATTGGATAACGTTGTTGTTTGAGTTTTGATATTCTTAGTAAGAATTGGTGCTAATAAACATCCTCGAAAACTATCCAATAAAGACTGATTCATAATTTCATTAATTAATAATTATTTAATTAGATTTAAAGTTTCATTTTGTGCTTATAAACATAGCTTTAACCTAATTTTTACATCATCCAAATTGTAACATTGATTTTTGTTTGTCTGCTCATACTAATTCTATCATATTAGTATATTCGCTTATAAATTCATCATAAGTTAAACTATCGTGTTGGGTTTGTGGACTCCATATTAGTTCAAATTTGAGTAAATAATCAGAAGGCATTGTGGCAAGGGTATTTAATGCTGTTTTTAGGTCTTCTGGGGTTCTAATTTCTTCAAATAATGGCTTATCATGTGCCGTTCCTACTAATAACGTGACAACAATATACATAGCTGACTTATCGTCAGGAGAAATAACCTCTTTTTGTTTGATATTTCCTTCCATATTCGATAAGGTTTCTGAACTTAACTTACTTCTTTCTTCTAGGGATAAACTATCAAATTTGGCTTCAGCTTGATCAATATGAATTTTTTGAGAACTGTTAAGATGATGTGTCCAATATTCAGAATTTCTCAGTAACACTAAAATCGATTCTTGTAATAATTCTTTTAATCCTTCTTCTGTATTGGTATCTACCCTTAAACTTAATTCTGTTAACCCTGATTGTACATCAGTAGCTGATGCTAGTAAAGCAATTTGTAAGTGAGAGATAGTAACAATATTATTATCTCTTTCTCGATTATAAGCCACAGAATGATTACTATTATTCCCAGATAAAGCTGATTTTAGCACATTATAAATGATAGCAAAAAGAATTAGTCCAAAAATCCCAAAAAATAAAAATCCCAAAAATATACTTACTCCTCTACTTCCACCACTATAATAAGTTCCAGAACCAGAATAATTACGGGAATTATTATTATCATAAGTAGGAGAATTATTATAAGAATGACTTCTTGATCGTGATCCCGATGAACTGCGAGAACTTCCAGAAGAAGAACGGGAGGAACCACGACTAAATGATCCTCCTCCACTGCGTCCCCCACTCCTTCTTGCTTGCGCTTCTGTTTGAACGGTTAACCAACTATTAGAGATGTTGGGTATTTGTGGTGTTTCAATGGTGTTTATCGTG
This sequence comes from Crocosphaera sp., assembly GCA_030064955.1. GTDB lineage: Bacteria > Cyanobacteriota > Cyanobacteriia > Cyanobacteriales > Microcystaceae > Crocosphaera. The sequence goes on along the minus strand of JASJDW010000301.1, from coordinate 3,006 downwards.
GCGATCGCTGCAACCGTTGTCAAGAATAATTTTGTTGTTTTTTGTAACATGATTTATCATTATTTGTTCCTATTATTCTGAGTATTCCCAAAAATTGTCTATCAGTTAAACTGTAGGGTGGGCAATGCCCACCTTACTCTTGAACTTATCATGTCTGTAAGTTTAACAAAACTGTGTAAGGTTATAGGAATTGTTACAAAGTATCATATTTTCTTAATTTCAAATCAGTTATCTTATTGTACTATTTATTTAAAATCAAGATATAGCAGTTCCCATACTTGTGAGATACAAACTCTTCTCATTTTAGAAGTCAGAAGTTCAGAAGTTAAATGTTAAGTGTATCGCATGATTTCAGGAAATGCTATAACTAATTACCTGATGTCTACTTTTATTTTTAAATAAAGATGTCGAGTATATAAGTACACAGGGAGAAAAAAATAATATGAAGTTTAGTCCCCTAGATTTTTCTCAGATAGGTGAAGAGTTTAAACAACTAATATCGAATATATTTTTTGAAGGACAAGAACCAACATGGTTATCTCCACTCATTAACGCTTTTTTACTAGCTGTCCTAATTTTATTAGGTCTTTGGGGACTTTTATTTGTAGTCAGTAAAATCAGAAAAATATGGATAGAAGAATTTTGGCCGTTATTTTATCAACAAGAACAAAAAAGACGAAGATTACAACGACAACGGTTTGCTGAACATATTGAATATCAAATTCGTCAATTAAATAGTCGTGAAGAATGGAAAGATTATCGGTTTACAGAATTAGAAGCAGAAATAGAAGCAGAAGGAAAATGGAAAAAGTCTACTATTATTCCTTTTGTCCAAACAACTCAAAGAGGATTACGTCGTGAAAAATCTCTATCTAAAGGGTTAGAAATAAGTACCGAAAGACTGATTTTAGTAGAAGGAGAACCAGGATCGGGTAAAAGTGTTGCTTTGCGTCATGTCACTCAAAAATTAGCTAACCAAGCAAGCAAAAGTAACAATTTAAAAAGTGTAATTCCTCTCTATATTAATCTCAAGAAATTAGAACGAGATTCCCAACCCATTGATAGAAACTTAATTGAAGATTTTGTTAAAAAAGAACTAAACCGTATTAATGATCGCGATATTGAAGAATTTTTAGACAATGAATTTTATCGAGGAGTCAAGGAAGGAACTTGGTTATTTTTATTTGATTCTTTTGATGAGTTACCAGAGGTATTAAGTTCAGTTGAATCTGATGAAGTTATCAGAAGTTATGCAGAAGCGATCGACGCTTTTTTACATAGTTTAAATAATCAATGTCGGGGTATTATTGCGTCTCGTCAGTTCCGTGGTCCCAAACATTTAGGATGGCCTCGTTTTCGTATTTTACCCCTAGAACATCGTCGTTTAGAGTTAATTCGTAAAGCGGATCTCGATCCTCCTGTTGAAAAAGAATTAATTAAACAGTGGAGAAATGCGTCTCCAGACATTCAACAGATGACTAAAAATCCCATGTTTTTAAGTATTCTTTGTGAAAATATGCGAGATGGAATTCCTTTTCCTAAGAATACTCATAGTGTATTTGAAATTTACTTAAATAAACGATTAACCCGCGATCAAGAACGTCTTAAAAAGCGTTTTAACCTCGAACCCACTGAAGTAAGGGCGATCGCAGAACAGGTTGCTTTTTGTATGACTCTAGATCAAAATTTAGGTCTGAGTCCCACTCGTAACGCTATTCGTCAGGGAATGAGAAATGCTGAGTTTAGGGTTCCTGGCCATTTTGATAAACTTTTGGATGCGTTGGAATATCTAAAATTAACCCGTTCTGAAGAGGAAACCATTGAAGAAGATAAAAAATTCACCTTTTCTCACCGTCGTTTTCAGGAATATTTTGCTACTTGTGTTGTTCTCAGGGATCTTGAACGTATTAGTCCGAAACAGTTATTAAAAGATGGTCGTTGGAGAGAAACAACTGTTGTTATTTTTCAGACTCAACCATCAGAAACTTTTACCCCTATTTTGACAGAAGCAGATAATATGTTGACTGAGATGGTAGGAAATATTTCAGAATTAATTGATGATCCTTTAACCTATGTTGAAGATGAGTCACCAGAAAAATATAATTACATTCCTAAACCTTTTTCGTGGCCAGATGGTGTTATTCATCTATTAGGAATTTTGCAAGACGGTTTTAGAAGTCGTTTAGAAGATTTAGGGGATAATATTCAATATCAAGCAGAATGTTTGTTATTATCTGCAACAGTTAAAGGAACCCTTCGCGATCGCAAATGGGGTTTAGAAGTAGCTGGAGTTACCTCTCAACCTATTTTAGTTTGGTTACTTCGTAATGCGTTTGTAAGTGATAGTCAATGGTTAAAAGAAGTCGCTTATCAACAAACAGCTAGATTAGATAAAATTCCTGATGATATTGCTGCGGATATTCGTAGAACACTTTTAAGACTATTTGCAACAGGACGTTTATATAAAGAACGTTTTACAACTGAGTCCCATTTATGTAGACTAGATAATTCAGAACATTATCTCAATGTTTTCAGACTTTTACGATGGATTAAACCAATTGATTTATGTTTATGTCTCATAATTTTTATTATTCTGATTTATCAGCATAACTTCCTAATTAATCATAGCCATTTATCCTTACTTATTTTTTTCTGGGAAATTTTTCTTCTGCTTTGCTCTTATAAAACTTTGCAATATTTCTCTTCTTTTCTATCATCTATAAAATTTTCATTTTTTACAAAAAATATAGAAAATTATTACTTAAATGATATTATTCAAAATAAATTATCTTTATTATTATTGTTAATGTACTTACGTTTTTTGTCTTCTCCTATAATTATGTGGTCTGTTTTTGCTATTATAGCTGCTTATAATGGAAAATTTACGTACCCTTTTTGGTGGTTTTTTCTAATGGCAGTACCAATTTTATATTTGATTTCTGAGTTTAAAATTATTATAAAAAACACTTCAACCAATATCATCAATATCATAAACTTATTTAGACA
>JASJDW010000300.1 GCA_030064955.1 Crocosphaera sp. | reverse complement strand
TAACCGCTAGGTTTCATCCCTTCTTAGTATCAAAAACTTAACGATTATGGCAATGGCAAAGGGGAAACCCGCTTTATTAGTGTTAGCTGACGGAACAACTTTTGAAGGGTTATCCTTCGGGGCGAAAGGAACCACCGTGGGAGAGGTCGTATTTAATACAGGAATGACAGGATATCAAGAAGTTTTGACCGATCCCAGTTATTGTGGTCAAATTGTGACGTTTACTTATCCAGAATTAGGAAATACTGGGGTTAACCCCGATGATGAAGAATCAGAGAAACCTCAAGTGAAAGGGGTGATCGCCCGTAACATAACTTATCGTCCCAGTAATTGGCGATCGACGGAATCGTTACCAGATTATTTAATTCGTCATAAAATTGTGGGCATTTACGGCATTGATACCAGGGCGTTAACTCGTAAAATTCGGTCGGTGGGGGCGATGAATGGTATTATTTCCACAGAAGTCTTAGATAAAAGCGAATTATTGCGTCAAGTTCAGTCGGCCCCTTCTATGGCCGGGTTAAATTTAGTTAAGGAAGTCACCACCAAAGAAATTTATGAGTGGTCAACGCCTACCGACCATCATTGGGCCTTTAATACCAATAATGGCGATGGTTCGCTAGATAGTTTAACGGTTGTGGCCATCGATTTTGGGGTAAAACGGAATATTTTACGACGGTTAGCCAGTTATGGTTGTAAAATCGTTGTGGTTCCTGCTGATACTCCTGCTGAAGAGATTTTAAAGTACAATCCTGATGGTATTTTCTTATCCAACGGACCAGGCGATCCCTCGGCCGTGACAGAAGGGGTAAGTACAGTTAAAGCCTTAATTGAAGAAGGAAAACCCACTTTTGGCATTTGTATGGGCCACCAAATTTTGGGGTTATCTTTGGGGGCCGAAACCTTTAAGTTAAAGTTTGGTCATCGGGGTTTAAATCAACCTTGTGGCCTACAACAAAAGGTAGAAATTACCAGTCAGAATCATGGGTTTGCGGTAACGGAAAACTCTTTAGATGCAGAGGTAGAAATTACCCATCTAAATTTGAACGATCGCACAGTAGCTGGTTTATCCCACAAAACCCTACCTTTCTTCTCGGTACAATACCATCCCGAAGCCAGTCCGGGTCCCCACGATGCCGACTATCTCTTTGAGAAGTTTGTGACGATGATGAAAGAGAATAAGGGGAAATGATTAATGATTAATATGGCAGTTTCCAATACAGAGGTTATCTCTTTGAGGCAGAAGGCAGGAGGCAGGAGGCAGTAGTTAAATCTAGTTTCCTGTTACCTTCAAACATGAGTGAAAATCTGGCTTTAATTGTTAGTTTGTGTAATGAACTATTAACCAGCTTATGTCAATTATTAGCCCTCTTTGTTATTTTTGTTGGCATTATGAGGGCGTTGATTATTTTCCTCAAAGATCTATTGTTTAAACCCCAAACAACAGAGGCATTTCAACGCAGTCGTTTGGCCATGGGTTATTCTTTTTCTTTGGGCCTAAGCTTTCTGGTGGGGGCTAGTATTTTGAAGACAATGATCTCTAGTCGTTGGGATGATCTGGCCAGATTAATTCTTATTATTGCCGTACGTACAATTCTTAATTATCTCCTCACACAAACGATCGCTTCTTCTGATCAAAAAGAATCACTTTCACTCTCAAATAATCATAACTCATAAAAAAGCTACCAAGATTAAAGATGCAGCAATTTCATAAAAAGTAAGGGAACGAGCAATACAAAGCCCTGGTAATTTTTTCATTTTTTTACTTCACTTTGGGTCAATAATAAACTAATGTTTGAGAAGAAAAAGAGGAGAGGTGATATTAAAAGTCAGAAGTCAGAACTTAAACTAACTTTGTATTTAGGTTTAACTAAAAGTTACTGTTTCTAACTACGCTTCAACTATTATAGTGATATCACCAACGCCAACTCCTCTCTCAAAACAATGACCCCTCACACCTACTTATCTGTTTAAAACGCTTTGCAAAAAACAGACGATAGATGTCGGACAAAGGCAGTAGGTTGATGTTTGTTTGTGACTGCGTTTTGCCTTTGATCTTAGTTTAGCGGGTTAATCGTAATACTTCAGTCCCAGAAAAAAGAGAAATTTACGAATTAATTAAGAGAAAATTATGTTAATAAAGTAGAAAATTAGGGAAATAAAGGGAGGTTTTCACATCTATTAATTTAATTATAGTTGATGTTTTTGACTTCTCCAGGGGTTAAAACCGCCTGGATTCTAAAGCGGTTAAGCTTCGATGGGCTGAAGCCACATCTCAGCTTGCTTACGATATGATCGAGTTAGAGAATCGAGATCATATCGTTTAGGAAGAGCCAAAACTTCCTTACCCACCTTGGCTAGATTGAAACCTAGCTGTGTGGCTACCTTTCTTAAACAGTTTGCGGCTGCTTGAACATCAGCGTTAACTAACCAACCTGATTCTGTCTGATACAATCCACGCTTAATCCGTTTTCCACTAAATTTGTACCCTTTGGGTTTTTCACCATATTTTGGGACTAAATCATTATCAAGAAAACTAGCTTGAGAACTGTACGCTTCCTCGGTTTCAGCAAAAATAATGCCTACGGATTCTGCCAATTGTTGGATACGTTTCTTAAGCCTAGCAGTAGGAATTTGTACAAAGTTTTGGTTATTGGTTTTACCAATATTAATTGAATTTTTTTGTCCATCATTCCAACCAAAAACTATGTTGCCAATTTGATGTTTTAAGCAGTGGTTAATTATAAATCTTGCTGCTTTATTAACAGCATCCCTCATCTGACAATTACGTTTATGAGTAGCTTGGTCTAATTTGTCATCCCAGTAATCTTGGCTTTTACCTTGTTTGCGTTTAGAAACAAGACGATTATATCTCTGGTTAATTGACTTAAGTTTTCGACCATTTATAATAAATGATCTATCTTTTGTTGTTATGCAACTAAGCCAATTACCCACTCCATGATCAATCCCAAGTGCATGAGAATAATCAAGTGATAATGCTTTAACTGACTGAGTTTTATAGATATATTCTGCCCACAACTTACCGTTTTGAGGAACAATCCTTACTTCTGCTATATCTTCAGATTGAAAATTAACACCACTGGGAATAGCTATTGATGGTGTTTCTAATTCTTTTTTTTGAGAATTAGCAATAGGTAAATAACAACATCCAAAGAGTGCTTCATATCGAATATTTTGAGAAGTAAAAGCGACTTGATATAATCCTTTTTTACGATAATTAGGAATTAATGGTTTGTTCTTCAGTTCCCCATTAAACCACATTGGTAAAAGCTGGTTATACCCTTTTATTGCCTCTACCACTGATTTAATGGTTTGTTGCCCTTGTTGACCTCCTATAGCTTGGTAATGAATATTATCCTTGAAATCCTTGCATAACTGAGCGTAACTGATTTTAATCCGTCTTAAACGAGGACTCCTTCTGTAATTATTATGCTGGTCAAACCAAGTTTTGTAATTACAATTTTCAAAGTAATCTTGACGAATTGAAAATAAAACAGAGTTATACAACTTATTAGATTGTTCACAACACCATAAAAGGTAAGCATGAATTTCATCATCTACATTCCCTGTTAATAATATTTTCTGCGTTTGGTAGTTCATGCTATTATTATAAGGTTTTGCCATGATATTGCTAATATAATTAAGCAGAACTTTACAATTAGATTAAGCGATAAAAGACTAGCTAAACTAAGACTTTATGTACAACAGAAAGACAAAACTATGACTCAAGTTTTGGAGGAATGTATTGATAAATTTAAAATAGATACGGGGGGTTAAAACAAGGTGGCGTGTGCGGAATCGAATTCCGCACCTTGTGACCGCCGTCCCAGTTCGTTCCACTGCCACCCCTTAAAAGGAGGTGGCTATTTCTCGCTCACAGTTTTTTAGGTATTGATAGCTGTTTTCAGATCAATAGACTAACCAGGAAAATAAAAATTCCCCCCACACTTCCCACACCTCCCACACTCCCCACACTCAACTAACTGAAATTTTGATACACCCAATTGAAAACCGCTATGAGGAAGGTTGAGTCAATAAAAAGGGATCGCTTCTAAAATGAGTGAAAGTGCGATCAATTTCCTGCTATCTTAAATTATAATTAATTATCTCGTCTTAATACAGAAACTTCAAAGGGATATAACTTAGAGGGTAAGTCAATAATTTTACCAACTTCCCTCTCATTAGAAACTAAAACTTCCCAAGTATAAGGAGTAATATATTCATCTACTGTTAACTCTTTTTCGTAGGAAAAGTTAATCAAAACTAATACGGTTTCAGCCTCAGTTTTTCGGGTGTACGCTAAATGTTCATAAGGATAATGAATTAAACTATTCCACCGACCAAACCGTAAGGCTTCGCTATTTTTTCTTGCTTTAATTAACTGTCGATAAAAGTTTAGTAAAGAATCGGGATCTTTTAGTTCCTTTTCGACATTTTTTTCTGTGTAATTTGTATTAACAGGAAGCCAAGGTTCAACGTCTTTTCCAAAACTAAACCCTGCATTAACAGAGTCATTCCATTGCATCGGTGTTCTAGCACCATCTCTGGGGGGAGGTAATTCTCCACTGTCACTTTTAACAATAGCTTTATCTTGAATTTTATCAGGAGGAATATCTAAATTATCCACCATACCAATCTCTTGACCATAGTATAAAAATGGAGTGCCTCGAATGGTTAATAAAATAGCAGCAGAAGCTTGAGCAATTCCTAAGGGATTAGTACATAAACTGCACTCAATCCAACGAGATAAATGTCTAGGAATATCGTGGTTATCTAAAAAGTAAGTTGGCCATGCTCCATCGGGAGTAATAAGTTCTTTTTTGATAATTTCTCGCTGTAAATAGCCAGGATACCAAGGACTAAAAGGAAATTCAAAGGTAAAAGCAAGATGTAATTCATCATTATTTACTCCATAAAACATGGTTGAATCATAGAGTCGATTGTCAATGAACGTTTCCCCAATTAAAACTCGATCATTATATTCATCTATTACCTTTCTAATTTCTCTGATAATTTGATGATTCTCGGGTAAATTTTTATCATATAAATGATGTTGATTGTTATAGTTATTTTTATCAGTTGCTCCAAATTTTACAGGATTATAACGATAATACTTGTCTTTGCTATACACACTAGACGCATCTAATCTAAACCCATCAATTCCCTTATCCAACCAAAAGCGAATAATATCAAAAATAGCTGCTTTCACTTCTGGATTGTTCCAGTTCAAATCTGGTTGATTTTCATTAAAGGTATGATAGTAATATTGCTGTCTCGCTTCATTAAACGTCCAACCTGTTCCTCCAAAATAAGATAACCAATTATTAGGTACATCTCCATTTGATCCAGGATCTTGCCAATGATACCAATCACTTTTAGGGTTATCTTGACTACTACTCGATTCTAGGAACCAACTATGTTGATTAGACGTATGATTAATCACTAAATCTAATATAATTTTAATCCCTCTTCCATGAGATTCAGAAAGCAAATTATCAAAATCTTCTAAGGTTCCAAAGGTATCACTAATATCATAATAATCACTGACATCATATCCATTATCAATCATAGGAGATTGGTTAATAGGAGATAACCAAATCGCATCAATTCCTAAAGAAGTTTCACTGTTAGGATTCCCATCATTGAGATAGTCTAACTTTTTGATAATTCCTTGTAAATCTCCAATTCCATCCCCGTTACTATCGGCAAAAGTTAGGGGATAAATTTGATAAATAATACCAGTTTCCCACCATTTTTCACCATTAGTGTTTCCATTTTTTCCCATGTTCAAATTATTTCCTTGCTGGGTTTAGAATCTGTGTTGTTTTGACAGATTGTAGAGCCTTGATTATATCATGTCTTATTATAGCATTTATAGGACTTATGAGGCTTCACCGTGAGCTTCAGCAAAACGGCACACCTAATCGTTAGCTTCCGACTCCCAAAACTCGATCTGTCTCATTCAAATGTTTTTAATTCCCCAAGTTTCTTCAACCACCTGGATTATCTGGATCATGTTAAATGTCTTATATCCTACCTATATTTATGCTTTCATTTTAACTATTGTTATACCTAATATTACTGCAATTTTTTGGGGATTGGTTTTTTTGTTTGTTGGACCCCCATTAGGCTTAATTGTTCTTATTCATGTGATCGTTTATGGCTTTATGTTTTGGCTAATTTCTTTAGGTTGTAGTCTATTAATTGATAGATTACCTTACTATTACTTAAGGGTTTTTGCTCTGATTATTATCTTCCTGATATTACTAAAGCCAACTTTTTCACCAATTTATGGTTCAGGATCGGCTTTTGGAGACGGAAAAGTTCCAGGTAAAACCCTATGGCAATGGTATAGGATAGTTGAATAAAGAATGAACAATTACCAGAGAAAATTAATTCTCCATTTATTCCAGAATATTAATTTTATTTTCTTCTAACAACAAAGTAAAAGCTTGATTATCAATAGGAGGAGAAAAATAATAACCTTGACCCCATTGATACCCTAAATTTTGCAAAGCCTCTATTTGATAACTTT
>JASJDW010000299.1 GCA_030064955.1 Crocosphaera sp. | reverse complement strand
GCTGTGACGGTAAAGCTATTTTCTCCGATAATTAACGCAACTTCACTAAATTGGAATTGTCCTGTTTCATCTGCGGTTGTGGTTTGGCCAGTTCCCACTAATTCAACTGTGGCATTGGCTTCTGTTTCACCCACTAAGGTAACGGTTTCTAGGTTGGTTTCTAAGTCCCCAAGGGTTCCCGTATCAGAAGTTGCATCCAGACCGAAAATGGGTTCTAGGGGTGCAGTGGTGTCAATTTCTAGGGTTAACGGTGCAGACGTTTCGCTAACATTCCCTGCTGTGTCAGTCGCAGTGGCAGTGAATTCGTAGATACCATCAGTTAAAGCGTCTAAGGTAAATTCAACTTTGCCCTCTAGGTTAGCTGTTAATTGAGCAATTTCTTCCCCGTCTTGCAACAATTTAACGGTACTACCTACTTCTGCGGTAATTTCTAAGGTTGGAGTATTGTCGTTGGTGAGGGTGTCCCCTTCACTCTCAAGAAAATTAACCAAAGGTGTATCAGGGGCAACCGTATCTAGGGTATAGGTTAAATCAAATACGGACTCATTACCCCATTGATCTTTAGCAAATAGATGTAGGGTTTGTTCTCCCTCTGCTAAAGAACCACCGTTAATTTGAGCTAACTGACCAGGGGTTAAGCTAAAACTTCCGTCTTCTGCGAATACCCCTAAAATATCGGTGTAATCTTCCAGTAAAGTGTCGTTAAACCCAGCCTTAAAGCGGGTTACTTGACTAACATCACTTAGGGTTCCTTGAATAAGGGGGTCAAAGGTAATTCCGTCATTATTGATATTACCGTCCGGTGCTGTATCGTTACCGAGACTGGCGGATAGAAGAGGAGATTCAAAGTCTGTATTGGAACCTAACAGAACAATTAATGCTCGACCGTCTAGGACAGTAATTTGGCCATCTCCATCAAGATCACGGGGATCATCAGAACCCGATGCAGGGGTATTACGACCCGCAAGGATTACATTTAGATCATCATTGTCCGCATCCCCATCAACATCAGCATCCCCAAAGATGGGTTCTGTCTGTGCTAGGGGAATCTCTTCTGCCAAAAAGGTAGCGAATGGAGAGGTGGTATCAGTTCCTGTTAAAATATCAATGGTTGTGTCATTGCTACTCAAATTTTCTTCGCTGTCGCTGTCCACTTGAAGGGGAAAGAGTTCTAGTTGAGCAATATTGGCCTGCTCACTAGCGACAACATGATTAAGCGGGGGCAATATTTCAGGAACCGATCCGACCGACTCGTGGGGATTTTGTTGCAATAGGTCATTTTCGTCAACACTCCAAACTCCCTGGTTCATATCAAAGGGGTTGGCGGGATTGAACGCTGTACCATCCATAATTAAGTTTCCTCAAACCTAGTTATTTATTTTTCAATGAGAATCTAATCGTTAAAGCTTTAACGACTAATTGTCTGTGTTGTGTTGGGATTTCTATATAGCACTACGTGCTAGGGAACACGAAAATAAGCAACAGTGAGCTATCACTGCATTTCGGTAGTTAGGAATGTGCTAACTCTATTTTGTATTGCTATATTGAAAATCTTGGATAAATTTAGGATAATTTCCGTTTAAATAACGTTCCAAAACCAATGGCTGTCAATGACCCTAGAATAGTTAGGGGTTCAGGAACAACGGACACTGAGGCATTATTCACTTCTTCAGCAATAAGAGGCAAAAAACTAGAATCTCCTAAAGCATTGACTGATAGATTTAGATCGCTACTCCCTAAAGCTAGGGCTGAAAAATTAAGGGTGATTAAGGTAAAGTCTCCTAACTGTTGTTCGTCTAGGGTTTGAGGTGAATCAAAGGAGATTTCAAAAGCATTTACACTAACTGTTCCTGGAGTAACGGCTGAAATCGTTCCCAAACCTGATAAGTTGAGTTGCTCGCTGAAAGTGGCACTATTGAATGAGAGTACAGTCGGATCAAAGTCGAGATCTAAATCAAATGTGGATAGGGAAGGGGGTTCACCATTTCCCAGTCCAGTGATAGTCACATCCACATTTACTGATTGTTCTACTTGCACTGTCTCAACTGAAGGGATCACATTCAGGGATATTCCATAGACAGTACCCGTGAGAAAAAACGGGGATAAACATCCTGTAGCTATAACAAAACTACGACAAATTTTCGGCATAAACATTCACTTAACGTTTGTATTTTCTAGCTTTTAGTCACTTGAACAAATAACACACTGAATTTTCCTTAAGTGATAGCAGGATGTTGATTGGGTAGGACAATTGTTGGGTTAATCAGAAATACTGGGATAAGGCTCAGTGCATCACAAAGAAGGGGGAAGGGAGAACAGGGAATCAACAAATATCCTACGTTTTAATCGCTAATGCTATCATTCCCTCAATAATAATAGGTCGATGTTATTTTTAATGTTAGCGATGTTAGATTTTGTTAAATAACTTAATTTTTGGGGTAATTTAACAATAGATCCCCATATTTAAGAAGTGATTGCCTCTACTCTGGGTAACTTGAAGACCACAACAATTGTTACAGTTCTTTACTAATTTAGGTAACAAAGCAGAACTGAGTGATACCATTCCCTAAAACACCTTTTTTTGAGGGAAATAAAAACATCATGGCAGAAGAGCTTAAAGGACAGCTTCCCAAATTCGGTGGCAGCACCGGCGGTTTACTCTCGAAAGCTGAACGCGAAGAAAAATACGCCATCACCTGGACGAGCAAAACAGAGCAAGTCTTTGAAATGCCAACAGGTGGGGCTGCCATTATGAATCAAGGAGAAAATCTCCTCTATTTAGCCCGCAAAGAACAATGTCTGGCTCTGGGAACCCAGTTACGGACTAAGTTCAAGCCCAAAATTCAAGACTACAAAATCTATCGCATCTATCCCAGTGGTGAAATTCAGTACCTTCACCCCGCAGATGGTGTCTTTCCTGAAAAAGTTAATGAAGGCCGTGACTACAACGGCAAAATTGACAGAAAAATTGGGGATAACCCCGAACCTGTCACCCTTAAATTCTCTGGTAACGCTCCCTACGACGTTTAATTGTCCAAGCGTTAGGGGTTAGGGTCACAAAAGGCATTATTGTTTAACCTTTATCCCCACCCCCTAACCCCCACAGTAACCTAACAGTGGCTAGATACCAATGGTTCTGCATCAACGGCCAATTATCGGTACAATGAACTGATAATCATTGATGATGTGATGATTGGTAACTAGCCACCGCTCATTTTTACCTAAACTTATGATGTTTCCTGACTTTGAGCAATTTTCCGTATTAGCGCGACAGGGTAATTTTGTTCCAGTTTATCAGGAATGGGTAGCGGATCTTGAAACGCCAGTTTCCTCCTGGTATAAAGTCTGTGGCGATCGCCATTACAGTTTCTTATTAGAATCAGTAGAAGGTGGGGAAAATTTAGGCCGTTACAGTTTTTTAGGTTGTGATCCCGTTTGGGTTTTAGCCACCCGAGGAAACATCACTACCCAAACCTATCGAGACGGTACGGTAAAAACCTTTGAAGGAAACCCTTTTGATATTTTGACGGACTGTTTAAGATCTATCCAACCGGTTACTTTACCTCAACTTCCCTCGGGGATCGGCGGTTTATTCGGGTTTTGGGGCTATGAATTAATTAATTGGATCGAGCCAAGAGTCCCTATTTATCCTATTAGCGATGAGGATCTCCCAGACGGGGTTTGGATGCAAGTAGACCATCTGATTATTTTTGATCAGGTAAAACGAAAAATCTGGGCGATCGCCTATGCTGATCTACGAGACGATACAATCAGTTTAGAACAAGCCTATCAACAAGCTTGCGATCGCGTCACGAAATTAGTCCTAAAGCTACAATTACCCTTACCGGTTCAAGGAAAAACCCTTGAATTAAACCCTAACTCAGAAGAAACACAACCCTTAAGCTATACCAGCAACATAGAACGCGCTCAGTTCTGTGAAAACGTACGTCAGGCTAAAGAATATATCCGTGCAGGGGATATTTTTCAAGTGGTGCTTTCTCAACGTTTACAAGCCCATTATAATGACGATCCGTTTAACTTGTATCGTTCCCTACGGTTGATTAATCCTTCCCCTTACATGGCCTATTATAACTTTGGAGATTGGCAGATTATTGGCTCAAGTCCGGAAGTGATGGTTAAAGCTGAACGAACAGAAGATGAGTCTTTAACCGCTATTTTACGACCCATTGCAGGCACGAGAAAACGGGGCAAAACCCCTACAGAAGATCGAGCTTTGGCTGAAGACTTATTACAAGATCCCAAAGAGATCGCTGAACACGTTATGTTAGTGGACTTAGGCCGCAATGATCTGGGACGGGCCTGTTGTGAAGGCAGTGTAACGGTAAACGAGTTAATGGTCATTGAACGCTATTCCCATGTGATGCACATCGTTAGTAATGTGATCGGAAAATTAGCCCCGAATAAGACCCCGTGGGACTTGTTTAAAGCTTGTTTTCCCGCAGGAACCGTCAGTGGCGCGCCCAAAATTCGCGCTATGGAAATTATTAATGAATTAGAACCCGAACGTAGGGGTCCCTATTCTGGGGTGTATGGATACTATGATTTTGAAGGACAATTAAACACAGCGATCGCTATTCGTACAATGGTGGTGCGTCCCTTGGAAAATGGTCAACATCTCGTCTCTGTCCAAGCTGGGGCTGGTTTAGTAGCTGACTCTGATCCAGAGAAAGAATATGAGGAAACCATGAATAAAGCCAGGGGTTTATTAGAAGCTATCCGTTCGTTAAGTTAACCTTAGTTTGCTTTAATTTGAATAAATTGTATTTGGCATAGCGATCGCAAGTGATAAATCTATGAAAATTAATGAGGTATGAGATAGAAACTTTAACTTCTTTTCCTGATGATAAACGACGTTCTATATTAAGTTTTTTAAGAGGATTAGCAGAAGGTACTTCTCAAAATTATATTACGCTTGTAACAGCTAGTCGTTCTCCTTTAAATAAATTATTTCGAGATTCTCTTAAACATCCCTCCCCATTAGATAATATTTGTCATAGAATATCAGTTGAACCCTTTACTAAAAAAGATGTGATAGACTTTATTGATTATCGTTTGTTTGGAGTAATAAACAAGCTATTTTACTACGAATTCCCGATCAATTAAAACAACTAGAAAATAAAATTGAAACTGTAATCAATATCCCAGAAAAATATCTCTTAAGAAGAAGCAGTTAACCAATAATCAACCTTTTCTGATTCAAGTGATTTGTCAAGAATTAGTCGAACAATATAATCAATATCTCAGACAAGGAAATAAAATTAAGTTTTTTACCTTAAACATGGTAGAAAATATTGTTAATAATCCCCAATTTTTTAGTCCCGGAAGTATGGCAAATGGTTATTTTAATGGAGTTTGGGAACAAACAATACACAGTGAGCCCAAAGAACAAATTGACCTTTTATATCAACTGTGTGAACACCCTTTATCCATTCAAGAATTAAGCGATCGCACTCAATTAAATCAGTCAATTATTGAACAAGCTTTAGACATCTTACAAGAACATGATATTATTCAGAAAAATGAAGAATATTATAGCTATACGGTTGAATTAATGAGACGTTGGGTTAGCTTAAACATACCTAAATAAGCTATAGCAGTTCCCATGCTTGCGAGATACAGAGGTTATCGCTTTGAGGCAGGGGGCAGGGGGCAGGAGGCAGGTGTTAGGTGTACCTCATGAGTACAAGAATTGCTATATAATAATAGTCAAACTTAAATAGTCAGTTGTTTCAAATGTTTCAAAAATATAACAATCCTAAATTTTGATCTTAAAAGGTGATTTAGGATTGCTATAGTAAGGTTTTATTAGTTATTTTTTGCCTACGGCCATTGCACAACCCGCATGGTATTATCGGTTAAGGCAAAACGATCATTATCACAAACATTAAATTCGCCAAATCCTCCTGGGGGAACTTCATTCCCATTGATATCCCTAGCAAGAATATCATAGAGGCAAGTGTCGCCTGTTAGAACGACTGTAGCACTATCGCCAGGCTTCAAAGTACCATAGAGTTGATCTTCACCCCAATATCTGGACCAGTCAGGAGAAACATATAAATCAGTGATGTTTCCTTCTGTATGATTATGAATGATTAAGACTCTTCTTTGGGCCAAGACCATTTCTCCATTAGCCAAGACCATTGGTAAAGCAATTAAAGTTCCAAGACCGAGATTTATGAATAATTTGTGGCAATTCATAGCAAACCCTCCACTTCTGTTCAACAGCGAAGAATAAACTTAATAAGGGCTTGATCTCCCTTAAAAAAGTGCATTCTTATGGGGAAGAAATTTGCTCCACACACCCTTCCACTTTCATTCTAAAAGTCTTATCTCTAAAATTAAAAAAATAACTGACAACTGACAAAAAAATTAACAGTAAGTTGTTAGAAAAAATTGAGTGAACAGTTAATCAAAGTTTCGACAATGGTAAGTGATCACTATTGACTATAGCACTACGTATTATCATTAGGACATTGAGAGAATCACAAAACCTTGTAAGGCGATGCACTCCCCACCCTACAGTGATGTCATAATCT
>JASJDW010000298.1 GCA_030064955.1 Crocosphaera sp. | reverse complement strand
GATTTATCATACCACCACATTAATCCAACTAGAACAAATTTTCTTCGCTATAAATAGTATGGCAATTATAAGTTGGGTGATTCTACAATTTTATTACAATGTCGCTTATAATCCTGAAAAGCAGTTTGGTGAAGTAGATTTTAAAAAGGGATGGTTATTTGATATTGTTGGTTATTTATTATGTTTGATGATTATTATCTCACCTGTGGTAATATTTTCGACAGTCACTAAAATTAAAATGATAACTTATCCCATTGATAAAAATGAGTTTATTTCAGAATCAGTAATTTTAAAACTATTATATATGGAAAAACTTGAACTAGAGATGTATAAAGATGGCTGGATTGAAAAAACGCCTCTATTTGAAAAAAAGCCAGATGAGAATATTTTTGATTATAATTATCGTTTTTTAAATCAATTTTCATTTTATTCACAAGCAATAGCAATACAGTCTAATATTAACAATTTAAGTAATTTTAACAATAATCTTTTTCATCTTAACAATTTTTTAGAAAATAAAACTAATTTTAGTTGTCAAAAAAATATTGAAGATTGTAAAATATTAATATTTTTGACTTCTCCTAGTTTAACTGATAGTTTTTTGACTATTTGTAGTCAAAAAGATATACAAACCCAGAATGTAGAAAAAAATTTGCAAATTGTGTATGATTCTCTAAAAAATAAACAAGTTATTAAAATTTTGCTTTCTCAGAAATATGATTATTTCTTTGCATTAATTAATAAATATACAGGTAACAATATAAAATTCAAAAAACAAGCAGATATTTTTTTAGCCAGTGCAATTCAAATATGTAACGATTATTTTGAACAAGTATATCAATTCAACTTTCTTGATAGAATCATAAACTATTTTTTTTTAATATTTACTTTTATTATTATAACTTTGATTCTTTTATATCTTAAATATTCTTATGTTTATAGAAATTTTTTATTTTTAATAATATTTATAATAATTTACTTATTGTTGTTATTAGCTAAATATACTTTTTTATTCGCTTATATCCAAATATATCTTAACTTAGATGATTACTTCAAATCTTCAGGGATTTTAAATGAAGTCTTAAATTTAGATGATGTGACTAAATATTTTCTAATCATTTATGGCACTATTTATTATATGCTTATTTTATTTATAATTTTTTACTTTACAAGTAATTTTAATAATAATTTCTTGAGAAAAATAAATTTGAGAGTAAATCTGATAATGCTTGAGATGACCAGTGGATTATTGCCACTTTTAGTTATATTTTGGTTACAGTACAATACTCCGATAAATCTTGTTTATGAAAAACAAGTATCTTGTAACATTGTTCAGATATACAGTATAAGAGACTTTGTTCATTCTATTAATTTTGCTGGACCTGTGACATACACAGTTTTACTAAAACTAACCTATTGGTCAATATTAACCATAATTTATATATTTACATTTCCCTACATAAAACATATATTAATTCAATACTTATCACTCCCTAAAGAAAAATGAACCCTAAACTTAGCCATATTCAAACCCTCATCCAACAAACAGACTTCCCAAACGCTATTAATCAACTTCTAGAACTAACAAAAGACTCAAATTATTACAATGAAGTTATTCTTCATTCTGCTAACTTTAAAGAACTACAAAAAAACGATCGCCAGGGAATTTTATCTCCCCAAGATATTCTACAACAAAAAAACCGCCTTACCTCTGCTCTATTAGACCTTATCAATGAATTAAACTCTAATATTACCCAACCAACCAATAATAATGTACAAAATTCAGACTTATTAGATATCATTAAACTGTTAGCCAACAAACCTATCAATATAGAGAATAAAGCTGTGTCTCAAGGAAACATTACTCAAACCCATTCTGGCAGTGGCGATAACGTTGCAGGAGATAAAAATACAACCTATAATTACAACTCCCAAAACGTTAGCGAAGCTATCACCGAAGTACAAACTATTTGTCAACAAGTTGCCCAAGAATATCCCAATGATCCCACAAACCAAGGCATTAAAACCATTGAAATTATTAACAATAATCCTACCCTAAAACAAAAGCTTATTACCGCAGCTAAAGAAGGGGGACTTGCTGCCTTAGAAAAAGCCCTAGATAACCCCGTAGGCGCATTTGCGATCGCAGCTATTAAAAGCTGGATTACATAGTTAAATTTCTGGTTCGATACCAGCAGCCCTTAATTGTGCAGCTAAACGTTCAGCCTTTTGCCTTTCAGCTTCAGCTTTCTGCTTTTCAACTTCAGCCTTTTGCCTTTCAGCTTCAGCTTTCTGCTTTTCAATTTCAGCGTTTTGACGTTCCAAAATAGCTAATTCTGAACCCCAGAGTAACAATTCTCCGGCTTCATTCCACCATCGCAACCAATAACCTTTACGTTGTTCTCTGGTGCCTTCCCAAAGCCCTAAATAAAGCTGTAATTCAGGAATCCAATAACGTCCATTATTATCACTAGATTGTATTTCATATCCCCCAGATTGATCGAGTTGATAATGTTCTATTAATCCACTGTAGGGTTCAAAGATGATATAGTGAGGAACTTTGAGAATTTTCTCGTAAAAGAACCATTTTCCAGGGGGATAAGTGGGTTTACTGGAATATTCGTGACCATTAGTATCTGATAGAAATTCCATGACAATAATAGGCGGTTCCCCTTGCAGTTGGGGGGTGTAGCTGCGATCAATTTCTCCTTGAGGTACACGAATATGGGGGATATAAGCCCAGTCAGGGGCTTTTACAACAATTTTGCCATTTACAGTGGCGCAGATGCCATAATTGGTGGTTGTGACAGTCGTATCAGAAAGTTTGCCCGCAACTTCCAAACTATCGGTTAAGGCAGCAGCTAAAGCAGGTTGATGAATATTGTCCACGGGGTCATCAGGTAAGATAAAATCATCGGGCAATTTTTCCCATTTAATGTCATAGGATGCACTTGTAACAGAAGTCATGTTACTTAGAAAATTTGTTTAGTTTTTTTATACTACACTAAAAATTTATCAGTTTGAGAGACTGTTTATAAATAGAATATTAAGACGGGTTCGGTGGGCAAGTTAAAGACTGATCTAAACTAACTTCATCCTTGGAAATCTTGCCCACCCTACAAAATTCGTTGTTATTATTTCTTTAGGAACAGTCTCTTATAAAATATGTTTTTTAAGTCCCTTTTTCCTTCTCTTGATAGATTTGTCGTAAGTTTTCTGCTTCCTCTAAAGTTGCCTCTGGATCTTCTTCTTGAGATTTCTGCACATAATTTATTTTCATTTCTTCTAATAGTTCGGCGAGTAAAGATTGTAATTGAGATTGAGTTTCAGGGGCTTGTAATTCTCGACTTAAGGACTGTTTGAATTGAGTTGAAAGATGATTAAATAATTCTCTTCCTTCGAGATCGGCATAAGAATTCATTAAAATTTCTAACGTTGAGGCTGCTAAATAATCGGCTAATTGTTCAATAACTCCACTCGGAAGGGATTGAATACCGGGGATGGTTGCAATACCTTGATACACATTAGAATCTTTAAAAGATTCTTGTAAACTATGCCGTAAGAGGGCTTCTAATTCTGGTTTAACTTCAGGTAAAACCCGTTCTATGGTCAATTCTAACAGGCGATCGCTAATAGCATCTACTTTATTAATTGACCCAATTTTAACGTAAGAATCAGAACTAAATAAGGCTTTTGCTGCTTCTCCACTGACCACAGAATCTTGAGTTTGATTAATTAATCTTACTAATAAAAAGTTAGAAATTCTATCAGCTAAATAGGCTGCGGGTTCATGGGTTAGTTGGGCTAAAATTCGCTCAAAATCCACTAATTTAGATTGATGTAATCGAACCGTAACAGGAATAATTCTTAACCATCGCCACGTGGGTAATAAAAGTAACCAATCGTACCACCGTCTTAATAATCTATCTATAAAACTAACATCAGTTTCATTCAGCGATCGCCAAATAGCTTTTCTCATAATTTCTATGAAAAAGAATAAGATAAATATACTATCAATGCGCCAAAATTCATCTACATATAATCCATTATCATCAATGGGACGAAAATAATTACTCGCCAATAAGGGACGAAGTTTACTATCAAAGAATTCTAACGCTTCTGTTGTCCCTACCAATTGAAAATAGTCTTGACTCCATAATTGATTAAAACCACTTTTAGCTGATAAGCTGTCAAATTGATGACGAAGCAAGCGTTTTATTTGCGCTAAAGTTCCTACTTTACTAGAAATAAGAAAAGGATTTTCATCTAATAAAGTTAAACTTTGCTGTTGTAAATCTTCTAGTAATTTTTCTGTTGTTTTTGTTTCTAAACCATTTTGTTTAATTTCTTGTTCTAATTGATCGACGGTTTCTAGGTAATAGGTGGTTTCTGGATGGGGTTCAATGGCTTTAACTGGATCATAAATGGTTACAATAACAGGAATTCGTTTTAAATATACATCCCGTAAAGGAAGATAACTCATATTAAAAATAACTAAAACAAAGTTAATAATAGCAATCACTGCTACTAATTTGTTCCAGAAACTAGAAATATTTACCTGTTGCAGCCAGCTTTCTTTAGTTGGTGTCATAATCATTTTTTAACTATTAACTTACTTAAGGTTTCCTGAACGCATAATGCTAACCACTAGCCATAATCCTAGTAAACTTGCTGCTGCAAATAGTATGTTACTTAACCAAAATAATTGGGAACTTTGCGCGCTACTAGAAATATTAGCAGCCCCCATAATTAAAGAACCAACAATAATACTAAAAGCAATGCGATTGGCTGAATTATCTAAACTATTACGAATGGAATCAAGATTTCTTAAGTTAATATTCCATTTCAATGTTTCAGACGTTAAGCGATCTAATAATAATTCCATTTGACGAGGCGATCGCAAGGATAAACTTTTTAAATCTAATGCCGTTCTCAAAAAGGTTTCTACGGGGTTGTCTCCTAATAATTGGCGACGGAATAAATCTGTCATTAATGGTTTAATTTGATTGAGTAAATTAATCTCTGGATCAAATGCCCTAGCTACCCCTTCTAAATTAGCCAAAGTTTTCGCATACAACCCCATATTACTGGGTAAGCGAATTCGGTTATTTCTAGCAACTTGCAACACTTCATAAAACACTTCACTAAAGTTCAGTTGCGAAATACTCAGATTATAATATTTCCGCAACATAGTATCATAATCACTCTCTAAACGATCTAAGCTTAAAGGTTGTCCCGCTTCTGCCAATTCTAATGTTAATTGGGCGCAACGTTGGGCATCAATATCGACGATCGCCAGTAACATTTCTGTTAAAATTTGTTGAGTTCGAGGATCTAAACGTCCTACCATACCACAGTCTAAAATGGCAACTCGACCGTCTTCAAGATAGAATAAATTGCCAGGATGGGGATCGGCGTGGAAAAAGCCGTTTAAGTAAATTTGTTGGAAAAAAGCCCTAAACAGTAAAGTGGTAATCTCTCGTCTAGGGCTAGTATTTTGCTCTTGAGAGGGTTGATCAGAGATTTTTGCTGAAAGTAAAGGAGTTCCATCCAACCATTCTAAAACCAGCAATTTTGAAGTGGTTAACTGCCAATGAACGTTAGGAATGACTAACTTTTCTGGGTCAAACCATCGACTTTGGGATAAATTTGAGCGTAATTGCGAAGTGTATTCAGCCTCAGTGGTAAAATCTAACTCAGCTTTGAGGGCGGTGGTAAATTCATCGGCGATCGCAACAATATCATAATCATCCCCGAAGTCAGTTAACTCTACTAATTCGGCGATTCCTTTAATCAGTTTGATATCTTGGTCTACAACTGTTTCTATTCCGGGTCTTTGTACTTTTAAAGCTACTTTTTGCCCATTTTGTAAGGTCGCTTGATGTACCTGTCCAATGGAACCGGCAGCGATAGGATTTTGTTTAATTTCTTTGAAAATTTCTTGAGGAGGTTTAGGTAATTCTTGTTCTAATAATTGACTAACTTCTTGCCAGGAAACGGCAGGAACATTAGATTGTAAATTAGATAATGCGTCGATATAATGTTTCGGTAATAAATCAGGACGAGTGGATAACAGTTGTCCTAATTTAACGTAAACAGGCCCCAAATCAATTAAAATATTGCATAAAACTTCTGGGGTTGGTAACTGAGGATCATTAGCTTGATTTCCTGTTAGTAACCCTTTCATATAATCCCATCCATGATTAAATACCACTTCAAGGATTTCTCTTTGGCGAGATGTATTTTTTGTTAAGGATAACATTGCTATTTATTGTTTATATTCTTGTTTATTATAGTATATAGCACCATCCATTAAGGTTAGGATATTTTTGCGTTTTCCCCTTCCCTGTTACGAAAGGGTACATATCTTCACTCTTTTTTCTAGTCCGATAATTTAAGAAAGATGACACATTTCTCCCACTTAAGGAGAAGTATTAATTAAAAATTGATCCATTTCGATGAATGTAATTGCTCACCGCAATAAAGAATCTCTCTTGACAACATAGAGGTAAAATCGGGCATTTTTATGTATAGTGGGATTTATGACCACAAATGCC
>JASJDW010000297.1 GCA_030064955.1 Crocosphaera sp. | reverse complement strand
GGGGAAGAGAGGGAAGAGGGGGAAGGGTGGGAAGAGAAAACCATGTGTATTGCTTAATTCTCCCCACACCTCCGACACTCCCCACACTCTCTATTTCATGAACTTTTCAAGCTTATCCGAGTAGTATTGCCACCTCTCCCCCCTTTCACTACAAGAATGATGATTATTATTGTCTATTCTCAATAAGCCTTCTAGTTTTTGACAATTTTTAGGGAGATCGTAACGGCTGAAACTCTATTTTACTCGAGGTTTCAACCACTTCCCACCCTTCCCAGACTCCCCACACTTCCCTATCTCCCCACACCCCATACCCTCTCTTCACTTTAACCTCCTTGTCACCCCATCAGAAGCTGATAGCTGATGACTGATAGCTGAATGCTTACAATTTAAAAATAGTTTCTTGTCAGTCCATTTCTTTTCCTGATGAAATTTTAGAAAAAGGATTATAAAAAAGACTACCAGTTTGGGGGGGTAACGTGGGATCACCAATAATTTCTGTTATCCCTTTAATGACTCCTGTTAAGGGAATAGCGAGAATAACCCCTAATAAACCTCCAATTTTTGCTCCCAGTAATAAAGCGATAAAAATGATAACAGGAGGAAGTCCAGTTAAATTTCCCATAATTCTTGGGGCGATTAAATTATCTTTAATTTGTTGAACAATCACCGCAATAACCAACACTTGTATAGCTAACCACCAATTAATAAAAGTTAAAATAATAGTAACGGTTCCAATGCCTAAAGTTGCCCCAATAAATGGTAGAATTTCCATTACACCAATGAAGACAGAAAAAAGCAGAAAGAAAGGAATTCCTAATAGTCGAAAAGCAATACTTAAGCTAACGGCCATAAATAAACCTAAGATTAATTGACCTGTTAAAAATCGTTGTAAATTCTTTTCTAATGTAGTGGTTAGAACCCCACGAACTTGAGGTGAGAAAAAGTTCATAACACCTTTCCAAATTTTTTCTCCATCCAATAACATATAAAAAGAAATAACGATAACCACAATTAAATCGATAAACCAGTTAAAAGTTCCGACTACTAATCCAAACCCAGTTGAAGCAATATCTTCTGTTTGTGCTTCTATTTTACTAAGTATTTGGGATGCTAAAAACTCAAGGTTAATGGGCAAATTTTTAGTATTAATTAATCCCTGAAATGTTACTAATTGTTGTTGTCCTTCTTCTAATAAACTAGGCAATTTAGTAATTAATTGTCTCCCTTGGTTAACCACAGGGGGAAGTAAAGTAATTCCTAAGAAAATGACAATTAAAATAGCACCCAAATAAACTAATGTAGCAGCTAAAGAACGAGGTAAAATAGTTTTTAAACCTCGCACGGGATAGTTGAGCAAAAAAGCAATTAAAGAAGCGGTTAAAATTAAACTAATTAAGCCACCAATATAACTTAATGTTTTAACTGTCAACCAACCTGTCACTAATATTAATAACCAAGTAACAAGAATTTTTTGAGGGCGAGAAAACCAAGCATTCATAATTTATTTTAAATCAGTTACGATAAAAAAGTTATGACGATAAGTCACTCACTAAAGGAGTAGGATAAGCATTAAAATTAGCTTTTCTAAGAGCCTCAACAACCGATTTATCGTTGTGTACCCAGTAATCTTCTCCTAAGCGAATTAATTGACGATTTTCGCCACTTCCGATAATAGCAATTACTGGTACTTTTGACTGATTTTTATCTCCAGAATGTTCTTGAAGAATCCCTTTTAAACTATGATAAGAAACTTGGTTCATCGCTTGTTCAACACTCAAGTTAACCATTACCATTCTTACGGTTTCTACGGGTTCAGCATCGTTAACAATTAACTGAACTTTATCATCTCGATAATCAATTTTTCCCCAAACAATGAGGCGAGCATCTTCAATTAAAATTTCTCGAATTCTTTTATAACTTTCAGGAAAACAAACTCCTTCTACTTGTGCTGAACCATCTTCTAACACTAAAAAAGCCATCGCATCTCCTTTTTTAGTGGTATATTGTTTAACTTCATTGACCATAATAACAGCACTAACTTTTGTTTTTGCTTTTTGTTCGCCCATTTCATTTAAGTTAATGGGTGATAATATTCTAGCTGCTTTTTTGACTGCGGTTAAAGGATGTTCAGACACATAAAATCCTAGATGTTCTTTTTCTAATTTTAATTTATCTTGTAAGGAATAATCTTCTACAGAAGAAGCACTGGGAGCTTGTTTAAAATCTGTGTCAGATTCTGTTGTTTCTGTGTTATTTCCACTCATTAAATCAAAAATATTTAATTGACCGCTTTCTTTTTCTTTCGTTCTTTTTTGCGCCCAAGGTACCACTAATTCTAAATCATTAATTAATTGTTTACGATTGGGATTAATGGGATCAAATGCTCCAGCATAAATTAAGGTCTCTAATGCCCTTTTATTCACAGAACGTAAGTCAACACGACAACAAAAATCCGCCAAAGATTGAAACTGTCCCTCTGCTTCTTCCCTCGCTTTTAAAATGTTATCAATTGCTCCTTCTCCTAAGTTTCTAACTGCCGATAAACCAAAGAGAATTTGTTTACCTATGGGGGTAAAATCTTTTTGTGAGCGATTGATATCTGGCGGTAAAACATCAATGCCCATTTTTTGACAATTTTCCCGATATTTTTCAACCTTATCTTGATTATCACTACTCGCTGTTAATAAAGCCGTCATATATTCAACGGGATAATTGGCTTTTAAATAAGCAGTTTGATAGGTTACATAAGCATAAGCTGTAGAGTGAGATTTATTGAAACAGTTAGAAGAAATTAAGCCATTATTGAGTAAAAAATTATGATCTTTTTCTACTCCAATATCATAAACCTTTTGTATTCCTAATGAGCGACAACCAATAATTTTAACCATAATTTGCTACTCTCTTCTTCTTAACAGGAATATACTTAAATAAAATTTAATTTACTGTTGACTTAGGTTTAATAATTTTAGCAGGAATACCTACAGCGGTTTGCCCTCTTTCAATATCTGATAAAACAACCGCATTAGCCCCAATGTTAACATCATCCCCAAGGGTGACGTTACCTAAAATTTTAGCTCCTGCTCCTACATTAACTCGTTTTCCTAATTTTGGAGCATCAAATGGAGTGTCCAGATAGCGATTTCCTAGGGTAACACCCTGACGAATAATACAATCATCTCCAATTACAGTATCACCATGAATAATAATGCAGCTTTGATGTTCAATAATGACTCGTCTTCCTAGTTGAACAGTGTAAGGTAAATCAATACCATAAATATTACGAATATAGCGATATAAAAAACGATAAAAAATACTAAAAGGCGCACGCAATAACTTAGGTTCTATCTTCATTCTCCACACTCCAAAACGCTGTACAGCTACCGCCTGAAATCCAGGTTTTGTCCAATCTTTTTTATGAGCTATCCAATCCTCTTTTATTTGTTCCCATAAACTTTGGGAATTATTATCAACAGGTTGCTCAGGGGTTACAGTTGTAGTTGATTTTGCTTCCATTTTTTTACCAATGATTTTTAAGAGTTACAAAACTGATTATGAAGGTAACTGAGAATTGCGTTTCATCCAAACAGTATTATTCCAAAAATCAGTTACAAATTTGGGAGGTAAATTAGATAATTTTCCTTGAATACTAGCACGAAAGTTCCAAAGAATGAAGCCAATAATTGCAAAAAAATCTGTGAAAACCGTATAAACTAAACCATAGTTTTTGATAAAAAAACGTTGTCGAGAATCAAACCAATATTGAGGACGACGTTTTGGAGGAATTTTAGTATTAGTTACCCCTGAACTTTGACCAACAAAATGAATTACACGACTTTCAGGAACATACCAACAAGGCCACCCTGCTTTATTTGCTCTTAAACAAAAATCCACCTCTTCAAAGTACATGAAATAGTCTTCATCTAATAATCCAATTGTCTCAAAAACTTCTCGACGAATAATCATACTTGCTCCTGCTACCCAGTCTGTTTTACAATGACTATCAGGAACGGGAGGCGCAACGATCCAACGGTTTAATAGCTTTGAAACAATACCTAATCTTAACCCATCATCAAATTCACTAAAAATAGAATGAAATCGAAATGCTGAACGCTGAGGGGTTCCGTCGGGTTCTTCTAAACGACTTCCTGCAATACCAACATCAGGATGATTATTCATAAAATCTATTAGGGTTTTTATAGCACCAGGATGAATCACCGTATCTGGATTAAGTAATAGAAAATAGGGAGAAGAATTTTCACTATTTAAAACAGGACGAATGGCTACATTATTACCAAAAGCAAACCCTCCATTTTTGCCTGAAGGGAGGAAAGATACCCATGATGACCAACCTTCTTTTTGGATAGCAGCTTCAATTTTTTCTGCTGAACCATCCTGAGAATCATTATCTACTACTGTTACGTTAAGGTCAGGAAATAAGGGAATTTCTTGAGTCAGAGATTTTAAACAATCAATGGTTAATTCGGGGGTTTTATAGTTAACAATAACTATTAAAATTTCAGGAGATGGTGATTTTTTATCAGATGTCATCATTAATATTCTAAGAAATTTTAGCTTAGTATTTTTCAGTAATTGTTTACTTTTTCGCCTAAACTACTATAATTCAAGTAATTACTTACCTACAATGTTAACACGAAGATTTAGGATTGTCTCTAGACTAATACAACTCATATTTAAGTAAAGTACAAGGTAGAGAGCCATTATACACTGGAATACGTCCAGAGGTTCTTAATCCAATTTTCTTGGTTAGTTCTTTATTTCCACTTAAAACGTATGCTGTCCAACCCTTAAACCGTTGTTTGAATACATCTCCTAATTGTTTGTATAAGCTACCTAATTCCTGTGCGTTACCTAACCGTTTACCATAGGGAGGATTACAAATAATAATACCGCGATCGCTGGGTGGTTCTATATTTTCTAGGGTAACTTGATTTAATTTCAGATGATGATCAACGTCACATTTTCTAGCATTAACTTTTGCTTGTTGTACCATCTCAAAATCTTGGTCGCTACCAAAAATAGGTGCATCTAATTCATGGTTTTGTTGTTGAATTGCTTCGTCAATTATCCGATCGCATAAAGCTGAATCAAAGTCTGGCCACTGTTCAAAATTAAAACTATTTCTCGATAAACCTGGGGCAATATTTAAGCTTTTTAAAGCAGCTTCAATGGGTAATATTCCTGACCCACACATGGGATCTAAAAAAGGAATATCTGGTGTCCAGTTTGCCATTTCTAATAGTGCAGCCGCTAAGCTTTCTTTTAGGGGTGCAACTCCCATTGCTGGCCGATATCCTCTTCTATGTAAACTGTCTCCAGAACTATCTAAACTCAGAATACATTGATTGTCATAGATATGAGCATTAATTAAAATATCGGGGTTTTTAACATCAATATTAGAGCGTCTATTATAGCGATCGCGTTGTTGATCAACAATAGCATTTTTTATCTGTAAGGCGGTAAAATGAGTATGGTTTAATTGGTAATTTTTTCCTGTACAATTAACGGCAAAGGTTTGGTCAATTTGTAAATAATCAGACCAATCTATTTTTCTAACGTTTTTGTATAATTCTTCTGCATTTTTACTGTTGATGGTGTTAATAGGAACTAAAACCCGAAAAATAATTCTTGACCAGATATTAACTTTATATAATAAGGCTTTATCTCCTTCAAAATAAACCCCTGTAAAGTCTGGATTAACGTTTATTGCTCCTAATTTTTCTAATTCTTTAGCAGCAATTTCTTCTAAACCTCTAGCAACCGTAGCAAAGTATTGATTGGTCATTAATGATAGTAATTGTTGTAATTTTCTTGTTAGTCCAGTAGGGTGGGTTAAACGGTAATAACTTAGGTTATAACAAAAATATAACTATCCGTTGTAATCCACCATTTTAGTGAAAATATTTCACTTATTTATATCTATTTAATAGACAGTATAATAGATATCAGTGGGATTAAGCCATACTTATTATTAATGTACGATTAATCTTTTTAATTATCTTCATTACCTCAGAGACTGTTTATACATAAAATCTTAAGACCGTAGAGTGGGCAAATTCAGAGATTTATCTGGAGTACCCGTAAATTAGAAAACTTTGCCCACCCTACAAAACTTTTAGCTGAAACCGTCCAGTAGGGTAGGTTAGATGGCCATAATTTATATTATAACAAGAACATAAATATTCATTGTAACCCACCATTTTGAGTTGACACACTGATCTATAATTTAGCTCTATTATAATATATTATTTTAATTAAAAAATAAACTATTTCTAATTATTTTGATTTTCAGGAGTTTTCTGTCTAACCCGTATTTGTTCAATTAACTTATAAAGTTCGTCTAAAAATTCACTTCCTAATTTAGCTAATCTTTGGTTATCTTTACTGATATATTGTTTTAACAAATTCCTCAAAAACTCTGAACTAGAAAATTCCTCAATATCTTCCTCCTTTGTATATCTTAATAATATTGAACGTTCTAATATTACAGCAAATTCTGTTAACAGTTTTTCAGATTTTTGATTTGCAATAATCAGATTTTTCTCACGACTATAAAT
>JASJDW010000296.1 GCA_030064955.1 Crocosphaera sp. | reverse complement strand
CATTGAAGCAGAAGTCTTACTGGAAACAGGGGCTTTTGGTATCGCCCAAGTTCCCAGTGGTGCCTCTACCGGTAGCTTTGAGGCCCACGAATTACGGGATGATGATCCAAACCGCTACGGTGGGAAAGGAGTCCTCAACGCTGTCAATAACGTCAAAGACACAATTGCGCCTAAGATCATTGGAATGGATGGGTTAGATCAAACTAGCATCGATCACACCATGATCGACTTAGATGGTTCGTCCAACAAAAAAGAATTAGGGGCCAACGCTATTCTTGCTGTTTCCTTAGCCACTGCTAAAGCTGCGGCTGATGAGTTAGCCCTTCCCCTTTATCGTTATTTAGGGGGACCTTTGGCCAATGTGCTTCCTGTCCCCATGATGAACGTCATTAATGGGGGTTCCCACGCAGATAATAACGTGGACTTCCAAGAGTTTATGATCATGCCAGTGGGTGCAGACTCTTTTAAAGAAGGGTTACGATGGGGTGCAGAAGTATTTTCTTCCCTCAGTAAAGTGCTAAAAGAGCGTAAATTACTCTCTGGAGTAGGAGATGAGGGGGGATACGCCCCCAACCTAGGATCGAACCAAGAAGCCCTAGATTTGCTCATAGAAGCCATCGAAAAGGCAGGGTATAAGCCAGGGGAACAAGTGGCTTTAGCAATGGATGTGGCTTCCAGTGAATTCTACAAAGATGGGCAGTATATTTATGATGGTGCGCCCCATTCCCCTCAAGAATTTATTGATTATTTGGGTAAATTAGTAGATCAATATCCCATTATTTCCATTGAAGATGGCCTGCAAGAAGATGACTGGGATAGCTGGAAGATTCTAACCGATAAGTTAGGATCTCGCATTCAGTTGGTAGGAGACGATCTCTTTGTGACTAACCCCACTCGTCTGCAAAAAGGTATTGATATGGGTGTGGGTAACAGTATTCTTATTAAACTCAATCAAATTGGTAGTTTAACAGAGACTTTAGATACCATTGCCTTAGCCACTCGTTATCAATATAGTTCCGTTATTTCCCATCGTTCCGGAGAAACCGAAGACACCACTATTGCTGATCTTGCCGTAGCGACTCGCGCCGGACAAATTAAAACCGGTTCTCTGTGTCGTAGCGAACGGGTCGCTAAATATAACCGACTCCTGCGTATTGAAGAGGAATTAGGCGATCGTGCCGTTTATGCACCTAAAGTTGGCTTAGGACCTCAATAAATGTTCGTGTAAGGGTCAACAGTTGTTGACCCTTACGTTATAGAATTTGATGGATATTTTCAACCACATCTTCAATAAAGTCGACTGCTTCATTAACTAAAATCTCATCAATAGGCCAACGATTCCCTATATTATAAGTTGGATCAATATCTGCTTCATGAGCAATTTTATTTCTACGATTAACAATTAAAGTGAGTTGTTGTTTAATATCGTTTGCTGGTTTATTCATATTATTTCCTACTTCATCCCACAACTTTTTATCAGAAATTAATCGAATCCCATCAGCAATTTTATCAGGTTGCTGATAACTTTGATATCCTAACGTTTCCCTAATTTCAGCCTCTAACCAACTGGTATTATTAAGTCTATTAATCATACTATTAGATATCATAGGTAATAACTGAGAAAGCTGGTAAGATTGTTGTAGAAATTCAGACCCATAGTTTTGTTGAATTTCCGTTTCTAACCAACTCGCAATATCTAACGCTATTTGTCTCTCTTGACTTGCTCCACCTAAAGACACTTTGAAGCGAGAAAATGCTGATTTAGAACTATTACGAGACGGGTTAGGTTCACTCCGTTGTCCTCGATAAATTTCTAGCATTCCTAATGTAACAACTTCATGAATATAGTAATCTAATGCACTTACCGTTAATACTAAAGCTGCTCTTAGTATATCCGATAAATCCAGTGCAGAAGTTGATTGAGCTTTAATTGAATTATGCAATGCAATGAGATCCCGAACTCTCTTAATACTAACTCTAAATTGCTCAATGGCTGACTGCATAAGCTGACGTTAAATTATTTACTTTATCGGCTAAATCTGAAAATTTTTTTCTATTTTCTTCTTTTGATTCCTGAATGAAATCTACTTCCCATTTCTCTAAATATAATTCTCTATTCGTTAAATCATAAAGAGGTTTTTTATATTCTCTAAAGCAAGCATTTAATATTTCAAAGTTTGCAATTTTAGTTAAACAATAACTATGATTCATTCCTACTTTAGTGTAATCCGTTTCAGGTAACATCATATTATTTTGCACTAAACTAGGCATTAATTTTTTAGAAATATCTTCTTCAATTTCTCTAAAATATTTATCAGAAAAAGCTGCTTTTTTCATCATTAAAGTAACATCATCATAAATGATAAGACCTAAAAATTTGAGCATCACATCAGGTAAGGGATAAGTTGCTGTTTTAAAAATTGATAAAGAACTTGCTTGTTTTGCCCACTGATACCATTTCGGTAAAACTCTAGATAACGAATCAATTGACATTGCAGAAAATAAGTCGGGTTTTGCAGAAATGATAAAAAAATCACTGGTCATTAATAGATTTTGATTGATGGCCCCTAAAGTAGAACTCATATCAATTAAAATATAATCAGCATTAAATTTACTAGCTGTTTTATTTAATAAATGACTAATAGAACCTGGTAAATCTTTTAAGCTTTGAACTGGATTTCTTAAATCTTGAGCCATATTTAATGTCGCTTCATATTCAAAAAAACTTCTATGACCAGGTAATAAAAATAAGCCTTCTTGCTCACTGATTGCAAGACAATTTACTGCTTCGATAGCTCTAGGTTGAGATTCAAATGCAGGAGCTAAACCAGTCTTAATATTTGACCTTGTGTTGTAAATTTCTTCAATTAGCTCTTGCTCCTTTTGGGTTTTATAGCCTAAAGTTCTTGCTGTTAAAACACAATTAGAATCAGCATCTACTAAAATGACTCTGTATCCTTTAGTTGCCAGCATCCAACCTAAATAAAAGGTTGTAATTGTTTGGCTAAGCCCAAATTCATAATTAAATATAGCAATTTTTTTGACCATTTCACTCTCCTTTTTTTATAATTATATCAAATGTTAATTCCATCAAGTTTATCTAGTATTTTTAATCCTTCTTCTACATTGCCTTTTGCAGCGATCGCTTTAAATCGATTTTCAGCATCAAACTCAGTTAAAGCAATGGTTGAAAGTTCTTCAATTAACTTATTAAGAGTCATACCTCTAGTTTTCGCCAGTTCTTTTAATTGATCGTATTTGTGATCAGGTAAATGAATCGTTAAAGTAGCCATTTTCCTCAACTCTTAATAATTTGTTATGGTTGTAAAATTGATAGAGAAGGAAATAATAAATTATTATAATGATACCATATCTGTTTTCATCCACCCTTCCGAGATAGTTTATAATATATTGACTTTAAGCAGCAATAAAATGAACTATCTTAATAAAGATAAATAAGTTATCACCCCTCTCCCTGCTTAACTCAACGAATAGTCTATATCTTCATCATCTTGATCAATGTCCAGTTATTCAGAATCAACCCCTACCCCTAACATTGCTACCAGTAAATCTCCTCATACAGATTATCGTATTCTAGAGGTTAAGAAATTAACCCCAATGTATCAGCATTATGTTTCTGTTAAACAACAGTATCCTAACGCTTTATTACTGTATAGAGTTGGAGATTTTTTTGAATGTTTTTTCCAAGATGCTGTTACTATTTCTCAAGAATTAGAGTTAATGTTAACTAGCAAAGAAGGGGGAAAAGAAATCGGTAGGGTTGCCATGACTGGAGTACCTCATCATGCCTTAGATCGCTACAGTCGTTTATTAGTAGAAAAAGGCTATGCTGTGGCGATTTGTGATCAAGTAGAAGACTCGGCTCAAGCAGCAGCACAAGGACGAATGGTAGAGCGAAAAATTACTAAACTTTTGACCCCAGGAACCCTTACTGATGAGGGAATGTTATCAGCTAAACGGAACAATTATTTAGCTGCAATTGTCATTGCAGGAGAACATTGGGGACTGGCTTATGCTGACATTTCTACGGGGGAATTT
Organism: Crocosphaera sp.; assembly: GCA_030064955.1. Classification (GTDB taxonomy): domain Bacteria; phylum Cyanobacteriota; class Cyanobacteriia; order Cyanobacteriales; family Microcystaceae; genus Crocosphaera. The sequence goes on along the minus strand of JASJDW010000296.1, from coordinate 2,471 downwards.
TTTACGACCCAATCAAAAGAATTAGCTAATTTGAATTTAGAGTTATTAAGGCTACAACCAGCAGAAATTTTAATCCCCACAAATGCCCCTGATATTAATAGTTTATTGCGCCCTGGAGAGAAATCTGAATATTTAGCTGATGTATTACCCGACTGCTTTTGTTATTCCCTGCGATCGCAAACTCCTTTTACCTTAAATGAAGCAAAAAGTAAGCTATTAATTAATTTCCGAGTCCGTTCTTTAGAAGGGTTGGGTTGTGAACATTTACCCCTCGCTATTAGAGCAGCCGGTGGGTTATTGGAATACATCGAAGATACTCAAAAAGCCCATCAAGTTCCCTTACAATTATTACGTACTTATAATCAAGTTGATTTTCTTATTTTAGATTATCAAACTCGTCGCAATTTAGAAATAACCCAAACTGTTAGAGATGGTAGTTTTCATGGGTCTTTATTATGGGCATTAGATCGCACCTGCACTGCAATGGGAGGTAGGGCATTACGTCGTTGGTTATTAGAACCGTTGCTCAGTATTAAAGGAATTATTGCCAGACAAAATACCATAGAAGAATTGATTGATAATCCTACTTTACGACAAGATATTAGACAATTGTTACGCAGCATTTATGACTTAGAAAGAATTAGTGGAAGAGTGGGTGCCGGAACAGCAAATGCCAGAGATTTATTATCCTTAGCAGAATCATTAGTTAAGTTAAAAGAGTTAGCAGAATTAGCATTACAGGGAGAATCAGCTTATTTAAAATCACTGCAAACTATTCCCCCAGAATTAGAACAATTAGGGCATTATGTTATCGAGCATCTAGTTGAATCTCCCCCGTTACATTTAAAAGATGGGGGAGTTATTCGAGAGGGAATTAATGCTGATTTAGACACCATGCGAAAACGGTTAGAAGATGACCGTCAATGGTTAGCCAATTTAGAAATTACAGAACGAGAAAGAACAGGGGTTTCTAACTTAAAAGTGGGTTATAATAAAACCTTTGGGTATTATTTAAGTTTGCCTCGCAGTAAAGCAGAACAAGCCCCCAATAATTACGTTAGAAAACAAACCTTAACCAACGAAGAACGGTATATTACCCCTGAATTAAAAGAACGAGAAACCCGCATTTTAACCGCACAAGATGACCTCAATCAATTAGAGTATGAAATCTTTGTAGAATTGCGTTTAAAAGTAGCAGAAAAAGCCCAAGAAATTCGCAAAATAGCTAAAGCGGTGGCTGCTGTTGATGTTTTATCCGGACTAGCAGAAATTGCCGTTTTTCAAGGCTATTGTCGTCCTGAAATTTTAGACAGTCGCTTAATTGAAATTATAGACGGGAGACATCCCGTTGTGGAACAATCTTTAGGAGCGGGTTTATTCGTTCCCAACTCTACTAATATGGGAAATAATCAAGGAGAAACTAGCCCCGATTTAATCATTTTAACAGGACCCAATGCCAGTGGAAAAAGCTGTTATTTAAGACAAGTTGGCCTGATTCAATTGATGGCCCAAACCGGTAGTTTTGTCCCTGCTACAAAGGCAAAATTAGGCATTGGCGATCGCATTTTCACCCGTGTCGGTGCAGTGGATGATTTAGCGACGGGACAATCAACGTTTATGGTAGAAATGAATGAAACAGCTAATATTTTAAATCATGCTACCGAAAAATCTTTAATTTTATTAGACGAAATTGGACGGGGAACCGCAACGTTTGATGGACTTTCCATTGCTTGGGCAGTAGCAGAATACCTGGCAACAGAAGTGCAAGGAAGAACTATTTTTGCAACTCATTACCACGAATTAAATGAACTAGCTTCTATTCTTTTCAATGTGGCTAACTATCAAGTTACAGTGCAAGAATTACCCCATGAAATTGTCTTTTTACATCAAGTTAGACCTGGCGGGGCTGATAAATCTTATGGGATTGAAGCAGGAAGGTTAGCCGGTTTACCGACTTCCGTTATTAGTCGGGCAAAACAAGTGATGAATCAGATAGAAACCCATAGTAAAATTGCCTTAGGATTACGGGAAGGTATTACTCAAGTTAACCCCAATAAAAAGACAAAAAATAAAACAAATTTAATTGAACAATTAGATATTTTTGATGATTTTTAAAAGCCCTTTCGGCGAGGCAGCAAAGCTTACTTTGTGGTAAGCATTTAGCTATCAGCTATCAGGCATCAGCTTATAGCAGTTCCCATACTTGTGAGGTACAAACTCTTCTAGTTCTAGGAGTTCGGAGTTAGGAGTTCGGGAGTTCAGGAGTTGAATATTAGGTGTACCTCATCAGTCCAGGAAATGCTATATATTACTTGTTTTTGACATCCTCACTGCCGTAAAACGGGCGGTGATTCCCAGACCTCACGATCTAGGTTTCTGCTTCAATGCAACTGCCTCTACCCACAAAGAGTTTTATGGCCTTACGTTCGCTCCACAGACTATCCCCGCAAGTCCTGCGGTTCTTATGTGTC
>JASJDW010000038.1 GCA_030064955.1 Crocosphaera sp. | reverse complement strand
CAACGATATAGATTAGATAGGTTATCTAAAGCATATCGTAAGCGTTGCGAAGCGTCTATTTATAGCGCGTAGCAACACCCCCTTAGAATCCGCAGTGTTTCAACCTGCGGAGAACTCAACCCAGAGATTTTAACCAGGAAATCTAGAATAACAGCATCTTCAATATTAATTACCTAGTAACATAAATAACGTACCATGAGAATGTCTTCGTCAGTTTCAATTGTATGCACTTTAATCGGTGCTATTAGTGCGGGAGTACAACTACCTGCTCAAGCCGCTTCTTTTGATTATGACCAATTGCAATTGATTCCCGTTCGTCCTATTGAATCCTCAAATGCCCTGTCGTTTTTTGGAGATTTCAATAATAATGAAGGACAATCATCCTATTTGAATGTGGATTCCACTGCTCCAGATCGTGGACATATAGAAATTAGTCTTAATGCCTCTGGTGGACCATCTCCGTATTATGGTGTGGGTCGTAATAGTAGTCCTGAAGAAAGTGGTGCTACCCGAGCTGCTACCCTAGAAGGGGTAAATGGTTTTTCTAATTTTGCCAACTACCTAATGAATAACAGCATTCCATTGGATAGTATTGGCTTAGGTTATGGATTAGCATCAGGTAGGGATTTTACGGAAGCTTGGAACTTAGGAAATGATATTCTCGGGGAAGATTGGTTAGGAAGTCCGGAGTCTAATTTAGAAGAAAGAATTTACCAAGCTGAACCTGATGCGGTAGAACTCTTTGTTTCCTTTAATGATGAAAAAATCATTAATCTTGGCTATAGTCCTTTTTATATCGTTTTAGATTATGGTGATACACCAGCATTTGCTGATGATTTCGATGCCTTTTTAACCGAAGTAGTCCCTGCTACCAAACAACCTGGTTTAAATCCTCTTGCGGATGGATTGGCTGAAGCTTTTTTACGAGATGTTAAATTAGCTGGTGGTGGTGTCCAAAGTGTTACTGAAATTGACGGAGTCGTCCCTGATACTTTAAAAATCAACAATGGCTTTATCATTTCTAATGTTTCAATCCCTCTATCCTTGCGAGCAGTTGCCCGTAGTGTCCCTGAACCTTCCTCCGTATTAGGACTATTAGCCTTGAGTTCTCTCGGTATTTTTTCGGTTTTTAAAAAAGCTAATAACTAGGATAATTGATATATAGAGCTAATTTTGGGTAATTGAAATCCGAAAAATTAACCAATTTTAGCTCTTTTATCTTGATGTCGGGTGAAGACCCCCGCTACATTTTTCAACAAAATACCCACCAAAATTAGCGGGGGATGAAAACCGACCAATAAATAAAATTGACCGAAAGGGAATCAACAAAAAACATAGTGACAATTCTTGAAATTAGCCACTATAATAAGAAGAAAAAATAAATAAATTAGATTTAATTAAAAATCTAGCTAAAATGATTCTAGCATATCAATACAAATTAAAGGTAAGTCTATCACAAAAAATAATAATGACCAACTGGCTATCAATGCTAAGAAGTCATTATAATTTCTGTTTGAGGGATAGAATCGAGGCTTACGAGCAGGTCAGATCACCCAAATTAGGCAACTATTCAGACCTAAAAACGAAAGTAGAATCTTGTCCCTTGACTTGTTCAATTTCTAGCAAATCGCAATTAGGAGAACCCTTTAAAAAAGGAGGTAAAAAACGTAGTGCTTACGAAATGCAATCATCGGAATTGCCTAGCTTGAAAAAAGCTAGACATTGGTTCAAAAAAATCCATTCTACAGTCCTACAACAAAATTTGAGACGACTTGATACAGCTTTTAAAAACTTCTTTGATGGTAGAGGATATCCCAAATTCAAAACTCGTCAAAAATTTAGAAGTTTTAGTTATCCACCTAATCAAGTTAAGTTAGAGGGGAATAAAATATACCTTCCATCTATTGGTTGGATGCAGTTTTTTAAGTCTCGAAATATTCCTGATGGATTTAATCTAAAAACTGTCACCATTCGCTCATTAGCTGATGGGTGGTACGTTTCTATTAGAATAGAAAATAAAGATGTTCCTCAATCAAATCCCAAGGATTTAGAGCAAGTCAAAACCGTCATTGGTTGCGACTTAGGTATCAAGAAATTGTTAGCTTTGAGTAATGGTGAATTGATAGAAAATCCTCAATTTGAGAAACGACTATCTAAAAGAAAAACTATCAGGCAGCGTAGAGCATCTCGAAAGCGCATAGGATCTTTTAATCAGAAAAAAGCCTACGCTAAATTAGCTCGTCTCGACCAAAAAATAGTTAATCAAAGAGAAGATCATCAATGGAAAATCGCTCACCACCTCGTCCTAAAAGCTGATGTCATTGTTTTAGAGGCTCTAAACATCCAGGGCATGATTAAAAAATGTCGTTCTAAACAAGATGAGAACGGCAAATTTCTTAAGAATGGTCAATCAGCGAAAAGAGGTTTAAATCGATTAATTAGAGACTGTTCTTGGGGAAATCTTACAGAAAAAATCGAGTCGGTAGCTGCGAAGTTTGGCTCAATTTGTTTGAATGTTAACCCTAAGTTCACGTCACAAAAATGCTCCCATTGTGGGCATATACAAAAAGAAAACCGCAATAAAGAACGTTTTTTGTGTCTTAATTGCGGTTTCTTTAGTGATGCTGATATTCAAGCGTCAGTAAATATTGGAATAAAAGGACTAGAAACTCTTGGGATTAGTCCATCCAAGCTACTGAGAGTCCCTCAGAAAGTTACGCCCAAATCTGAAATAACAGGTTCTAGCAATAGGGAAAAAGAAAAATCAGCTTTGTTAGAAGTTGAGCCTGGGAACCCTCAACAATTGAGTTTGTTTGAGTGGAGGAATGGCGAAGTAATTCTTCATTCAGAATCTCCCGTTACAGCGACGTTAGGAGCTTAACGGGAGAGTATGTCAAATTATTCATTATCTTAAAGTTAATATGGTTAGGAAAATAGATATCCATAAAAACCTATTCTCAAAGCCAATTATTCGCTGGACTTTGGCTTTATCAATTCTGGGATTATTGGCCAGTGGGGCGAACATTGTCTATGGAATTAAATTAAACCAGTTCTCTTCCAATTCTGCTACCCTATCCTCAGCGGAACTTCCTACTATTAACTCCGTTACTGCATTAGGACGACTTGAACCAGAGGGAAAAACCATACAATTAGCACCCCCCCCAAACTTAGGAGGAGCTAAGGTCATTGAGTTATTAGTAAAAGAGGGAGATATCATCAAAGCAAATCAAGTGGTTGCTGTACTTGAAAATCGTGATTTCCTCGAAGCTTCCGTAGAACAAGCCCAAGAAGAGGTTAAAGTCGCTCAAGCTAATTTGGCTATTGTTCAAGCAGGAGCAAAATCAGGGGAAATTCAATCCCAAAAAGCTACTATTAAACAATTAGAAGCTCAGTTACAAGGAGAGAAGATTCGCTCTCAAGCGAGGATTCGTCGTCTTCAAGGGCAATTACAAGGAGAAAAGCTCACTCAACAAGCTACCATCGATCGTTTACAAGCAGAACTTAATAACGCCCAAAGAGAGTATGAACGTCACCAAAAACTGGCTGAAAATGGAGCAATCTCAGTCTCTGAGTTGGATAGCCATTATCTTACCCTAGAATCAGCTAAGAAGAATCTTAAAGAAGCCCAAGCTACTTTTAATCAAACTGTTGCTACCTTAGGGGAGGAACTTCGAGAAGAAAAAGCTAATGCTCAACAGATTAACGATACACTATCCCAACAAATTCAGGCAGGAAAAGCGGATCTAGACCGTATTAGTGAGGTGCGCGATGTTGATGTTTATAAAGCTGAGGCTGAGATCACAAGGGCGATGGCCGCTTTAAAGAGAGCGAAACGAGAACTGGAATTAACCTATGTGCGATCGCCGATAGATAGTCGCGTTCTCAAAATTTATACTTACCCAGGGGAAACAGTGTCCTCAGAACAGGGTATTGTAGAGTTAGGTCGAACGGATCAAATGATGGTAATTGCTGAAGTTTATGAAAGTGACATTACTCAAGTTAAACCAGGACAAACAGTCGAAATTAAAAGTGAAAATGGCACTTTCTCTGATCAATTAGAAGGTACAGTTAGCGAAGTTGGTTGGCTTATTAATCGACAAGGTATTTTTGAAACCGATCCAGCGACTGATGTCGATAATAGAGTGGTTGAAGTCAAGATTAAATTAAATAAGCAAGATAGTACCAAAGTTTCCCAGTTAACCTATTCTCGGGTTATCGCCAAAATTTTACTCTGATTAACCTTATGTATTAAATTTTTACTAACAATGAAAGCTCCCTTAGCTTGGTTACAATTAACTCACAAAAAAACTCGCCTCTTAGTAGCACTGGCTGGCATTGCATTTGCTGATCTTCTTATGTTTATTCAATTGGGCTTTCAAGCAGCATTATTTGAAAGCAATGTTAAACTACATAAAAGTTTTAAAGGAGATATCTTTTTAATTAGTCCTAATGCTGATGCTAGTGTTACAATGAAGCCTTTTTCTCGAAGGCGTATTTATCAATCTTTATCGATTGAAGGAGTTAAATCAATCACTTATGTATATATGGATTTCTCGATTTGGAAAAATCCAATCGACAAAAGTACGCGAGGAGTTCTTATTTTTGGATTAAATCCTGATAGTAATCCTTTAGAATTACCTGGATTATCAAATAAAATTAATTCAATCAAACAAAAAGATGTTTATTTATTTGATGAATTATCTAGAAGTGAGTTTGGACCGATTCCTTCTTTAATACGAGAAAAAGAAACTGTTACAACAGAAATGGAAAACCATCGTATCAAAGTGGGTGGTTTATTTGCTTTAGGTGCTTCGTTCGCTGCTGACGGGAATTTGATTACTAGCGATACGAATTTTCATCGTCTTTTTCCCAATCGGGATCCTAGTTTAATCGATATTGGTGTCGTTTATATCAATAATAATGCTAATTTAGAATTAGTTCAGAAAGCCTTAAAAGAAAAGCTCCCTAATGATGTTCGCGTCTTATCTAAAACAGAGTTTATTCAGTGGGAAAAAGACTATTGGAGAGATAGCACTGCTATTGGTTTTATTTTTACTATGGGAACTGGCATTGGCTTTCTTGTTGGGATTTTAATTGTTTATCAAATTCTCTATACTGATGTATCGGATCATCTTTCAGAATATGCTACTTTAAAAGCAATTGGTTATAAAAAGCACTATTTCCTTATCGTTGTTTTTCAAGAAGCTATTATCTTGGCAATATTAGGTTATATTCCTGGTATTGCAATAACAATAGGTTTCTATTCATTAGCAGCAGGGGCTACTAATTTACCGGTTATTATGACTTTAAGCAGGGCTATGACTGTTTTTGTTTTAACTATTATTATGTGTTTTATATCGGGATTGGTTGCTATTCGTAAACTTAATGAAGCTGATCCGGCTGATATTTTTTAATTAAAAATAATCAGGTTGATAGTTAAAACTTAACTATCAACCCAGACACTTATCCTTGAGGGGTTAACCACCCTGCACTTAAAACAATTGTTAGAGCAATAAATACGATACTGAGAGTCCAGGTAATTTGATTTAAGGTCTTCTCAGCACTTTTAGCAGAGGTAAATAACTGGGCTTGTCCTCCAATACCTCCTAAACCGTCTCCTTTGGGACTGTGCAAGAGGATGAGAATTACTAATAAAACCCCTGAAACGGTCCAAATAATTTGAATGAGTTGTGGTAGTGTCATCGTTTCTTTAAGAATTGTTTATATTTTTCCATCTTACCTTAACGAGCAATACGAACAGGGGTAGGATTGGCTCTAATTTCTACTTCCGCTGGTTCAATCAGCGATCGCCCTGTCATTTCAGAGGGTTGAGGGAGTTGTAATATTTGTAGGATGGTTGGAGCGATATCTGCCAATTTTCCATCATCTCTCAACTCGACTAAACCACCGTGACCAGGGATTTTTCGTTGTTCCCCTTCTACTAAAATTAAAGGAACCGGGTTTGTGGTGTGTGCTGTCCACAGGTTGCCATTGTCATCTCTCATGGTTTCAGCATTACCATGATCGGCGGTAATGAGAACGGTTCCTCCTACTTTACTAACACTCGATAGCAATTGTCCTAAACAATTATCCACGGTTTCAATGGCTTCGATCGCTGCTTCTGTGTTCCCTGTGTGACCCACCATATCAGGGTTGGCATAATTAATAACAACGAGGGAATAGATGGATTTTTCTACAGCGTTGCGTGCTGCTTGGGTCACTGCTTCAGCGGACATGGCTGGAGATTGATCATAAGTGGCCACCATGGGACTTTGAATTAATTCTCTCTCTTCTCCTTCTAAGGGTTGTTCTAACCCTCCATTGAAGAAATAGGTGACGTGGGGATATTTTTCTGTTTCTGCCACTCGAAACTGTTTTAACCCATGACGGGCGATCACTTCCCCTAAAATATTGTCCAGGTTTTGCGGTTCAAAGGCTACCTTAACTGGAAGTCGCGGATCATATTGAGTAAAGGTAACAAAGCTTAAGGGATCGATTAATTCGCGCTCAAAGCCATCAAAATGACGCATGGTAAGGGCAGCACAGAGTTGTCGGGCGCGGTCAGGTCTAAAATTGAAGAAAATGACCCCATCCCCTGGTTCTATGGCTCCTGGGGCGATGCGAGTGGGGGGAATGAATTCGTCGGTTTTGTCTTGACGGTAAAAATCTTCTAACACTTCAACAGCAGAACGTCCATCTCCAACGCCATCTTGGGTGATCAAATCGTAGGCTAGTTTAACCCGATCCCAACGGCGATCGCGATCCATAGCGTAGTAGCGTCCACTTAGGGTGGCAATGCGTCCTGTACCTAGTTTTTCGATGTGATTTCTAATTTTAGCGATCGCTTTTACCCCATCGGTGGTGTTGGTATCTCTTCCGTCGGTGATAGCATGGACGCAGACATCAGCAATTTGTTGTTTTTGGGCTAAGTTGAGTAGTCCTAACAGATGCTCCAGATGGGAATGAACCCCTCCTTCTGAACATAAACCGATCAGGTGCAATTTTCCGTTGCGAGAACGTATTTCATCACATAGGGTAACTAGGGCTTGATTTTTATAAATTGAACCGTCTTCTACTGCATCGGATATTCTTACTAATTCTTGGGGAACAATACGCCCTGCACCTAGGTTAAGGTGTCCTACTTCTGAGTTTCCCATTTGGCCTTGAGGCAGACCTACATCTTTGCCTGATGTCCGAATTAGGGTTCTGGGATAGGTAGTCCACAGGCAGTCCATTACTGGAGTCTTCGCCATTGCGATCGCGTTATCTTCTTTGGTTGGACGATAACCCCAGCCGTCTAAGATTACCAGCACCACTGGAGATACAGGTGCTTGTGCCATGTTCATTCACCTATGATTTGATTTACCATGCTTATTAATTATAACATTTTCAACCTGAATTTATCTAGCATTTATCTGTATTTTTCTGTATTCTCGATCACTTTAATTTTTTGATTATTTAGTAATTATACTTATCTCATTTTTTCGATGATATCAATATTCTGATTCCTCGTTGCAGAAAATCGACATTTTTTCTAAATTTTAAGATAAGATTATATTTCTTGATGTCATGAAATCATAAAAAACAGTCGCTGTCTTATGGTATCTCAGTTTAGTTCTTTAGAAAATGCCCTTAAACATTTCTTTGGTTACGATCAATTTCGTCCTGGTCAAAAACAGATTATTAATGAAGCTTTAAACAATAAGGATTTATTGGTAATTATGCCAACAGGAGGAGGTAAATCTTTATGCTTTCAACTTCCTGCTTTACTCAAACCTGGGTTATGTGTAGTGGTATCTCCTCTGATTGCTTTAATGCAGGATCAAGTAGATGCTTTATTGGATAATGGTATCGGAGCAACGTTCTTAAATAGTACCTTAAATCGAAAAGAATTACAGTCAAGAGAAAATGCAATTTTAAAGGGTAAAATTAAGTTATTATATGTAGCACCTGAACGATTACTAAATGAGACTTTTTTGACCTTTTTAGATTTTTTGACCGAGAAAATTGGTTTATCTAGTTTTGCCATTGATGAGGCTCATTGTGTATCAGCTTGGGGTCATGATTTTCGTCCTGAATATCGACAGTTAAAAACACTCAGATTCCGTTATTCAATGGTGCCAATGTTCGCTTTAACAGCAACAGCAACGAAACGAGTTAGGGAGGATATTATTGAACAATTAGGATTAGAAAATCCAACGGTTCATCTAGCTAGTTTTGATCGGCCTAATTTATATTATGAAGTACAAGCGAAATCAAGACGCAGTTATGCACAATTATTAAACTATGTTCGCGCTCAAGAAGGTTCAGGAATCATCTATTGTTTAAGTCGTAAAAATGTCGAAACTATCGCTTCTAGATTACAACAGGATGGCATTGATGCCTTACCCTATCATGCTGGAATGTACGATGATGAAAGAGCGATTAATCAAACTCGGTTTATTCGAGATGATGTGAGAATTATTGTGGCAACTATTGCTTTTGGAATGGGTATTAATAAACCTGATGTTCGCTTTGTCGTGCATTATGATTTACCCAGAAACTTAGAGAGTTACTATCAAGAATCTGGTCGTGCAGGAAGGGATGGAGAATCGGCCAATTGTGCTTTGTTTTTAAGTTTTGGAGATTTAAAAAGGATTGAATATTTAATTGACCAAAAAAGTGATAAAAAAGAGCAAAAAGTTGCCCGTCAACAGTTAAGACAAGTCATAGATTATGCAGAAGGCACAGAATGTAGAAGAACTATCATTTTAAGGTATTTTGGACAGCAATATAAAGGCAATTGTGACAACTGTGATAATTGTAAAAACCCGAAACCTATTGAAGATTGGACGATTGAAGCCCAAAAATTTTTATCCTGTGTTGCTCGTTGTCAAGAAAGGTTTGGAATGAGCCATATTATCGATGTTTTAAGAGGTTCTAAAAAGAAAAAAATTGAAAAATATGGACATCATTTATTATCAACTTATGGCATTGGAAAAGAGAGGAGTATAGCAGAATGGAAAATGTTAGGCCGTTCTTTAATTCATCAAGGTTTTGTTAATGAAACAACCGATGGATTTCCAGTTCTCAAGTTAAATAAGTATAGTTGGGAAATTTTTAGAAATGAGCGAAAAGTAGAAATTGCTGTTACAGAATCTTTAACCTCTAAAGCATTAAATGACTATAATCCTAGAAAAGCAGAAAGTGACTTATTATTAGATAAATTAAGACAATTACGGAAACATTTAGCCGATCAAAATCGCATTGCACCCTATGTGGTTTTCGCTGATTCTAGTTTAAGATTAATGGCACAAATTAAACCCCAAACCATAGACGCATTTAAAAAGATTTCTGGGGTAACTGCTTATAAAGCGCAACAATATGGAGATAGTTTTGTATCAGTCATCAGAGAATTTTGTCAACAGCAAAGTTTACCGACACCTTTACCCACTGCTAGTAATATGATTACCTTACAACTGTATCAACAAGGGTTAACTATTCCAGAAATTGCAGAAAGAAGAAACTTAAAAGAATCTACTATTTGCACTCATCTTGCTGAATTAATTAACATGAATCAACCCATTGATATTAATCGCTTTATTTCAGAAGAGAAAAAAGCTATGATTATTAAATGTATTGAAACCATTGGCGATGGTTCATTAACCCCATTAAAAAACCATTTAGGAGATGATTATAGTTATAATGAATTAAGGTTAGTTCGTGCTTGGTATCGACGAGAGAAAGACTAATTTATCCGTTTAGATAAATTGTGTTATTATTGAATAGAAATATAATTTATGAATTTAATAATATGCCTAAAATTTCTATTTATTTAACTGATAAGCAAATGAAGCTATTAAATAAGATAGCTGAAGACAATAATAAAAGTGCTTTAATTGCTTCTTTAATTGAACAAGAATGTCAACGTAAAGAAAAGTAAGCAATGATCGAAGCAGCGCAAGAAATAGATATGCTTGGTTTAGGTTGGACTCAAGAAGAGGAAGAATGTGCAATTATAGACAATTTAGTATCTGGTTAGTTAATTTTGAACCATCTAGAAATCAAAAAAACTAGACCAGCTTTGATTATTTCTGATTCTGATTTTAATTAGGTGAGAAACAAAGTAACTTTATTAACCGTGTTTCTAAGCCTCTAGGGATTGAAATCTAAGAAAAATCAGCTAGACTTCGTAAATTACTCAGATTGATCCCAGAACAAGCACGCTTAAGCAAACCAGCTAACACCTTACCTGGGCCTACTTCTACAATATGAGTAATCTGCTCTTGAGGCAAGGCTAACATAATCTCACGCCAACGCACTGATCCGGTCATTTGTTGGATTAGGCGTTCTTTTAAGATAGTTGCTGAGGTATTAGATGTAGGATCAACATTAGAGAGTACAGGAACCTTAGCGTCAGAAAAATCAGCCTCCTCTAATAATTGTTTAAATTTTTCTGCTGCTTCAGCCATCAAGGGAGAATGAAACGCGCCGGAGACCTTCAATTCAACGGCAAGTTTACTCTTAACTTGAGAACACAGTTGATCGACTCCTCCAGGCGTTCCAGAAATCACCACTTGTTGATCACTGTTATCATTGGCTAAAACCACATCAGGAATAGCTGCGATCGCCTCTTCTAGCTGGGAACGATCAAACTTCATCAACGCCACCATTTTGCCCCCAGCAGCCTCACTCATCAACTCAGCGCGACGTTTAACCAGCTTTAATCCTGTAACGAAATCAAATACTTCGGCTGCATATAAAGCGGAATATTCTCCCAAACTATGACCCGCCACTAAATCTACTTGTTGACCTTGATCTTTTAGTAAGTCGATTAAAATACTTTCTACCACATACAAACAAGGTTGAGTATATAACGTCATGGATAACTGCGTTTCATCGCCTTGACATTTATCTAACACTGACCAACCCAAGATATCTTTTGCCTCTTCAAAGCGATCTTTGCCTATGGGGGTTGTCGCTAAATCGACTCCCATCCCCACCGCTTGTGATCCTTGTCCTGGAAATACCCATGCTGTTTTCATAATTAATAAACTAATTGATTGACTTGTTAATAATTTTGTCTACATACCCCAACGGAAAATAGCTGCCCCCCAAGTTAAACCGGCACCAAACCCAGAACTGGCGACAATATCCCCTGGTTTAATTTTTCCTTGTCTAACCGCTTCGTCAAGGGCAAGGGGAATAGAAGCAGCAGAAGTATTACCATACTCATCTAAATTAGCAATCACTTTTTCAGAAGGAATTTTCAGACGTTTGGCTACCGCATCGATAATTCTTTGATTAGCTTGATGTAGGATTAACCAATCAATATCATCGGTGGTTAATTGCCCGTTAAATAATGCCTTTTCAATGACTTCTGGCACCTTTTCTACGGCAAAACGATAAACATCTCGTCCTTTCATAGTAATCGGCTCATAAGTGCCTTGATTGACGGTTAAACCCTCTTTTAATATTTTATCTGTACCACCATAGCCGAGATTTAAAGCATCGTGTTGTTTGCCATCACTGTACATAGCAAACCCTAACAAATGATCCTTATCTGTCGTGCCTTGACAGACCACTGCCCCGGCACCATCTCCAAAGAGAACACAGGTGGTACGATCTGACCAATCAACCCAACGGGAAAGAACATCGGCCCCAATGACCAACACATTTTTATAGACTCCAGTGCGAATAAACTGGGCGGCAGTAATTAATCCAAAGACAAAACCCGAACAAGCAGCCGTTAAATCAAAAGCGACTGCCTGATCAGCTTCTAGAATATGTTGTACTTTAGCAGCACTGCCAAACAAATCATCTGCTGTCGATGTGGCTAAAATAATCAAATCGATATCCCCAGGAGTCAATCCTGCCATCGCGATCGCTTGTTTTCCTGCTTGTGCCGAGAGTTCGCTCAAGGATGAATCCGTTGTGGCCAAATGTCGTTTCCTAATTCCGGTTCTGGTACGAATCCACTCATCAGATGTTTCCACCAAATGACTTAAATCATCGTTGGTCATCACTTGCGTTGGTGCAGATGAACCGCAACCTGTGATGCTTACTCCTATTGCTTTCAATAACCTTTCCCCCTAATGGTTCATAACTAATTAATGAGAGTTGAGCAGTTATCTCTATCTCAAAATACCCATTTTTATGTTGGATGATATGTTTTTAGTCAGTAGGATAATCAAGAGATAACCACTCATACCGATCAGTCACATTTGACCTCATAAGCAAGCTCTTATCCCCCTATTATCCCATTATTTTTCCACCGACGCTTGAACACTATCGGGGGTTAGGTTGTCTTGAGAGGCTTTGATCTGCTCTAAGACTTGATGATCAACGGCTTCTTTTGCCAGACGAATCGCATTGAAAATAGAGGGGGCATTCGAGCTACCATGACTGATAATACAAATACCCGCCACTCCTAATAGTAATGCGCCTCCGTGTTCAGCGTGATCGATCCGTTGTTTAAGTTTTTTCAGGTTAGGTTTGAGGATAGCTGTCCCTAAAGCCCCGCGCCATCCTTGAGGTAGTTCTTCGCGCATAATCTGTAAGACAATTTCTCCCACCGCTTCAGCGAATTTTAAGAGAACATTGCCCACAAAACCGTCACAAACAATGACATCAAAACGACCTGAAAGCACGTCTCGGCCTTCAGCATTACCAATAAAAGGGATTGCTTTATTGTTTTCTAATAATTGATAGGTGGCTAAGGCTAAATCATTACCTTTACTTGATTCTTCACCAATATTGAGCAAACCAACTTTGGGTTGCTCGACTCCCATCACATATTGACTGTAAATGGTTCCCATCAGGGCAAATTGTTCTAGGTATTTGGGGCGACAATCTACGTTTGCTCCCACATCTAAAACAATCACCGATTTCCCTGCTAATAGGGTAGGGAATAGAGTCCCAATCGCGGGACGATCAATCCCTTTGAGACGACCTAATCGCAGGGTTGCTGCTCCCATCGCAGCCCCTGAATGACCGGCCGATACCACCGCATCTGCCCGATTTTTCTTCACTAAATCCATAGACACATTAATGGAGGCTTTCGGTTTGCGTCGAAGTTCTGTAATTCCTTCGTGCATCTCGATCGCTCCGTCTGCGTCTACGATCTCAATATTGGGGGATGGATGATGATGTTGAAGGGATGCTTCTATTGAGGGGCGATCGCCCACCAATAAAATGTCTACATCTAACTCTTCAGAGGCTCGGATCGCCCCTGCGACGATTTCTTTGGGGGCATGATCTCCCCCCATAGCGTCCACTGCAATTCTTGCGCGATTTCCTGCCATTGGTCAAAACGATAGAAGCCATCAAGATTTTAACAGAACCCTTGAACAATTTTGAAATCAATCCCTAGTATTTTTGCTATTCACACTCATAATGAGTATGAATTAATGCGATTAAGGTCTAAATATTGTTGCATAGATGCAATTACGGGAAGATGAGAAAAATTAAGCTTATCATTTTAAGATAAAATAATCATTGTCACATAATCTTTTAAAACATGAATTTTTTAACAAATCTATTTTCTGCACCCGAATCGACACAAAACTCAACTAAAAAAACAGAACAAATTGGTCTACCTCGCACGAAAAAAGGTCGTCGAGGAATACAGATTAAATCTCCTGAAGAAGTAGCTATTATGCGTCAATCTTCTTTAATTGTAGCAACGGTTCTTAAAGAAATTCAAGAGATAGTTAAACCAGGAATGACCACAGGAGATTTAGACAATTATGCAGAACAAAGAATCAGAGAGATGGGAGCGACACCCAGTTTCAAAGGTTATTATGGCTTTCCTGGATCAATCTGTGCCAGCATTAATCATGAGGTAGTGCATGGGATTCCTAATAGTAAAAGAAGAATTCGTCGCGGGGATGTTTTAAAAGTAGATACGGGAGCCTATTATCAAGGATATCATGGAGATTCTTGCATTACTATTGCGGTGGATAAAGTTTCCTCAAAAACCGCTCGTTTAATTCGGGCAGCAGAAGAAGCTTTATATGCAGGCATTTGTCAGGTAAAAGCAGGAAATTATCTATTAGATATTGCAGGAGCCATTGAAGATATTGTGAAAAAATATGGGTATTCTGTGGTGGAGGATTATACTGGTCATGGAGTCGGACAAAACTTACACGAAGAACCTCCCGTTTTTAATTACCGTACCAAAGAAATTCCCAACATTAAACTAAAAGAAGGGATGACTTTAGCCATTGAACCAATTGTCAATCAAGGGTCAAAATATACTAAAACCTTACGCGATCGCTGGACAGTAGTAACCGTTGATAATCGTTTATCGGCACAGTTTGAGCATACAGTATTAGTAACAGCAACAGGTTACGAAATTTTAACAGATAGAACTCATCTTAGTTAAGAAAAATAATGAGTAAATAGGTTCTACATCGAGATTTTGGGAAGATTTATTAGAAGTAGAAAGATGGTTTTACTTTTGAGAATTTATTCCCCAGATTTATATTGAACAAACCTC
Organism: Crocosphaera sp.; assembly: GCA_030064955.1. GTDB lineage: Bacteria > Cyanobacteriota > Cyanobacteriia > Cyanobacteriales > Microcystaceae > Crocosphaera. The sequence continues at coordinate 14,975 of JASJDW010000038.1, read as the reverse complement.
GAAAGTAGAATGGAATTTGAAAATTACTTTTATTGTTTAATCTAATGAACCGATGATCGTTTTTTGAACAACCCAGTCATAGTTAAACCTGTCACTAATAATCCAACTAACCCTAAACCATTCAAAACAGGATAAATCTCATCTAATCCTAGAATTTTCATGGTATGAATTTTCATTAAAAAATGGGCAAATCTTTCCTGGTGAAACCACTCATCAAAAATAGTGTAACCCATACCAGTAAGAACCGTTAAAATTAAAGTAAGACTAACAGCAATGGCTAAAAAACGATGATATTTACGAAAGATGCGAATCATAGAATTTCTCCGAATAATAATTATAATCTTCACTCCTCGATCGCCACTTAAATAGAAAGCTATCAAACTTTAAAAAGCCACTCCAAGGGTGAGAACTAAAGAAAAAGCAGACGTAATCACAGTAATCCAAAAAACTTGTCCATCTTCACGATTCATTAGACTTCCTCCTAAACTTTAGTAACGACTGTTTGCTTCGTTATCTATTACTGTAGGGAAAGATAGTAAGGAAGTCGGGTTGATCTGAGATTTTTATTAATTAACGATAGGAAGACGTACCTTAAAACAGCTACCAATACCCACTTGACTCTTGACGGTAATGTCTCCATCATGGTGTTGAGCGATCGCTTGAGAAATGGCTAACCCTAACCCCGATCCTTGGGGACGATAAGTCCGCGCTTGATCTTCTCGCCACAAGCGATCAAAAATATGAGGTAGGTTTTCTGGGGCGATACCTATGCCGGTATCTTCTACCGTAACAATGGCTGATTGATCTTCCTGTTTCAAGCTAACGGTAACTTTTCCCCCTATAGCGGTGTATTGTAGAGCATTTTCAACTAAATTAGAAAATAAGCGTAATAATTGGTGACTATCTCCTTTGATGATTCCATCATTGAAACAGAAAAATTGTAGAGTAATGTCTTTCCCCTCCGCGTTGGGTTCTAAAAACTCTACCACATCCTCTAATAGTTCCATCAGAGGGATTTTTTGCCATTGCTGACGGGTCATTTCCTGTTTACCGTCCATCCTTGCTAATAACAGTAAATCTTCCACTAAATGGGACATTTGATCAGTAGCACTAACAATAATATCTAGTTTAGGGATGTCTTCTGAGGGAAACCGTTCGGCATGGCTTTTTAAGAGAGTTATAGAGGTTTTAATGGCGGTTAAGGGACTACGTAACTCATGAGACGCATCGGCGGTAAACTGTTTTAACTGTTGAAAGCTTTGTTCAATGGGTTTGAGAGATTGTCGGGTTAGCCACATTCCTCCCACACTAATTAATCCTAAAGCAATCATTCCCCCAAAAGTGGATTGCCATCGTAATCGGGTTAAAACACTTTCTACTGAGTCTGTGGACTCGCTAACCCTTACATACCCTTCTAAATGGCGTTTTTCTTCGGGATCATGGTAAACCATAATGGTTAAGATGCGAATTTTTCCTCTGTCAACGGTTTGAAAACCCACTTTTAGGGGCCAAGCAGGTTTGAGGGTTCCAGAATAGGCTAAAGGTTCCTGGTGATCGCCAAACCATTCTACACTCTGTTGAGGTTGACGAAGGTTTTGCCAAGGAATGTCTAAATCTCCATCTTGATCCAGTTCACGATAAGGTGGATTATTAATGGCTTTAGGATTATTTTTAATGTCAATTAAACTATGGGCTGCTGATTGAGCTAAATTAATTAAACGCTGATCTAGTTGTTGATATAAACCATGAGCAAAAAATTGATAAACTAAGACATTGGAAATTAGACGAATGACGACCATGACGAATAGATAAGACAGTAATAAACGCCACCGTAAAGTCCGAAATTGATAATCAAGAGGCTTGGGTTTCGATTTTATCTTCATCTCATATCTTTTGACTATTTAATTTTCTAGGATTTAACCTTGTTTGAGTCGATATCCCACGCCATAAACTGTTTCAATAAAATCAGGCGGTGCGCCCACTTTTCTCAATTTTTTTCGTAACTCTTTAATATGAACTTTGACAGCTTCTTCACTGGGGGGATCTTCAAAGGACCACAGGTTATCTAAAATAGCACTACGACTTAACACTAAATTTTCGTTGCGTAAAAATAACTCTAGTAATCCATATTCTTTGGGGGTTAAATGTAAAATTTGATCGTCATAAGTAACTTCGTAACTACTGGGATCGAGGCGTAATTGTTGCCATTCTAAAATAGGATTAGAAAACACATTACCTCGTCTTAATAAAGCCCGAATTCTAGCTAATAATTCCGGCAAATCAAAGGGTTTTACCACATAATCATCTGCTCCGACATCTAACCCTGTAACTTTATCTTTGCTGGTATCTTTTGCCGTTAACATAAGAACAGGAATGGTGTGACCTGATTGACGAATTCGTTGGCATAAACCAATACCATTTAGTTTGGGTAACATCACATCTAAAAGGATTAAATCATAGGGAAATACCTCTATAAATTCCCATCCTTTTTCCCCATCTTCAGCCGTATCAACTGTATATCTTTGTTCTCTTAGACTGGCAGCCAAAACATCAGCAATTCGTTCATCGTCTTCCACCAAAAGGATTCTCATGACGGTTACTCTCAGGTTGATACTCAATCATTCCTATTTGATTAAGTTAATATTTTTATTATACAATGTTGAGGGTTTGATTAACTGTTCATCTTTAACAAAAATAGTTAATTTATTACCACTTTAATTTTAGTAACAGAACATCTATTTTAACCAATAAAAGTAATTGGACAGATTCCTAAAGGCACGATTATATCAAATTCATGATGATCTCAAGTTAGTAATGTTCCTGTAAGAGTTGTAGTTAATGCTAAAGCAAAACAATCTGCTAAGGAAACTTATTAATTATTAATTAAATATATTTCGGCATTCCCTACCTCCCACAGCAACCTGATAGATAGTCTATGGATTAAGATTAAAATATGGGACAACATTTTTAAGGATCATTCTACAGGATATATGGATTACAAAGATTACTATGCTACATTGGGCGTTAATAAAAGTGCCAGCGCGGACGAGATCAAAAAAGCCTTCCGCAAATTAGCGGTCAAATATCATCCTGACAGAAACCCTGATAACAAGCAAGCTGAAGAACGTTTCAAAGAGATCAGCGAAGCTTATGAAGTGTTGTCTGATGAGGAAAAACGCAAGAAATATGACCAGTTTGGTCAATATTGGAAACAAGCCGGTCAAAGCACCTGGCCTGGGGCGGGTGTTAATGTGGATATGGGAGGCTTTGATTTTAGCCAGTATGGTAACTTTGAAGAATTTATCAATGAATTATTAGGACGGTTTTCTACCCCAGGAGGATCCAGAACAGGAAGCTATAGTTACAGTAGTCCAGGAACAGATTATAGCACCAATTTTAGTGATTTTGGCGGTGGGTTTGGAAATCAGTCCCCGGCCGCAAACCGAGAGGCAACCCTCAAACTGACTTTCTCCGAGGCATTTCGTGGAGTACAAAAACGCCTAAACTTAGGGAATGAGATCATTGATGTACGGATTCCTCCAGGGGCAAAAAATGGCAGTCGTATTCGTGTTCGAGGGAAAGGGGCCAGCAGTCCCTACAGTCAAAATAGAGGAGACTTGTATCTGAATGTAGAACTAACTCCCCATCACTTTTTTAAGTTTGAAGATGATAACCTAGTATGCGAAGTCCCCATAACCCCTGACGAAGCAGTGTTAGGAACCACTATAGATGTACCCACCCCGGATGGGATAGTAACGGTTAAAGTTCCCCCTGGTATTCGTTCTGGCCAGTCCTTACGGTTGCGTGGGAAAGGATGGGTTAAACCGAAAGATGGTAGAGGGGATCAATTTGTTAAAATTACCATTGATACCCCTCAAAATCTTAGTGATGTAGAACGAACTTATTACGAGAAAATTCGGGATAGTCGTAGTTATGATCCTCGTAAGCATTTACAACAGATTAGTTTGTAGTTGAACCCTACGCACTTTAAGGAAAAAGCCTCATCAGTTCTGGCTTTTGAGACAAAAGAAACAAGGGAGTGTATAGAGGGTTAAATTATTCAAACTCCTGATTAATAATGGTTTGAACTTCAGACTTAAGGGGGATAATTTTTGTTTGTATGATGTCCCAAATTGTTTCATCTTCTAAGCTAAAATAAGCATGAGCTAGAATATCCCTTAAACCAGCAATTTTACGCCATTCAACTGTTGGATACTTAGTTCTTATTTCCCTGGGGACTTGTTTAACTGCTTCGCCAATAATTTGTAAATTCCTTAAAGTAGCATCAACCCTTAATTCATCCCCCATAAAACTTTTATAATCAAGTCCCTGACTATATCGTAGAATTTTATCACAACCGACTAATATATCATCAAAATAAAGCCTCAAACTACGAGACATAAATGGCCTCCTTTTCTACTGATTTAAGGAGTTGAGGTTTTAACATTTTTCGGCTGACTAAATCAACCGATAACCCTAAACTATCCTCCAAAAAAAACTTTAACTCCATATAGTTGTCAAAGGAAACTACTCCTTCAAACTCTACCAATAAATCAAGATCGCTACTACCTTTTGCCTCATCTCTGGCAAAAGATCCAAATACGGCTAATGATGTTACCCCATAACTTTTAATCACCGTTAAATTTTGCTTTAAAAACTTAATTAAATCCTCTTTATCCATCTTCTTAACGACTCCTTATAATGCTACTAATACCAAACCTCAAAAGTTATTAAGGACTTCAGTTGTACATTGCGAGGGTAAATTGAATAGGGTAGGCTGTAAAGTGATTTAACCCTACACCCTACACCCCACACCCCAAACTAGATGTCTCCAGTTATTTTTGAGAACTGGTATAACATATCAGGATGGGGAACATTCTTCTAAAATAGTGAACTGTACATGATTAATGGCCACATTCCCAATGGAAACCTGTTGCTTGTTTAAAACAGTCCCATCGATCATTAATCTTTCAAAGGGAACCCCTTTACTCATCTCCGCATGATACCAGGCTAACCCCATAAAAAACCGTGTCGGGTAAGGACCCCCTTCGTAAATATCATCGGGGTTTGATTCCATCGGCAACCAACCAATACCAGGGAGATAAAACTCCAACCAAACATGATTATAATCAGGTTTGAGAGGAATATGGTGGATTAGGGCAGAAGCAGGACATTTGTAACGGCCAACGGTACGACAGGCAATGCCATTTAAACGAAATAAAGCCAGTAATACTCCCACGTATTCCCCACAAGAACCCACACCCCGTCTCAGGGCAATATCAGGGGTGTCAATATGGGGTTTAATGCCATAAGAAAGGCGATCATAGACGTAGTTACGAACATTATAAATTTTTCTGAGTAGGTTAGTTTCTCGTCCCACTGCTTCAACGGCGGCCCGTTTAATAATATCCGTATCCATTGCTAAATTATCATTATCCACCAAATAGCGATCGCTGTATTCTGGGGGCATTTCTGAGGAGTTTTCGCAGTCACGAGGACTTAAATTATATTTAATTCCCCACACTTCAATCAACGCTTTCCAGCCAAAGATACAACGGGTATTCTCTGTTAAAGTATCAAATTTAAACACCGCTACCCGTTGACCATTTTCTACTATTTCGGTGAAGGGTAGGCCAATAGGTTCAACGTGACGAACTTTTTGACGATGGGTTTCGGCAGGTAGGGCAATACGCCATTCTAAATTGTTTAATTGGATAGGATCAAGGGGGGCTAACTCTTCTACATAGGTCATTTCCACCAGATAACCATTGGAGAGGGCATAATGATCGTTGGGATAATAGCGAAAGTATAAAGGATGAATAAAAGTTTCGATACGATAGAGAAGTTCGTGATTAGGATCGGCGTTAGGATTATCCCGAATGTAGGGTTCATGGTTCACATAGGAGACATATAGGATGTCTTGATCTTTGTCTGGATCGTGATAAAAGGTTAATCCTGTGGGACATTCAAAAGGCGTTAATAAACTAAATTGTTGTTTTCCTGTTGCCCGATCTAAACAATAAACGCTTTGTTCTAGAGTATCGCTTACCCATAATTCTTCCCCTCTAATGGTAATATTTTCAACACCAATTCCTGGGGCGTATAAACGGGTAATTTCCTGGGCATTTTTTCGATTAAAAACTGAAATGGTGCCTGATTTTTGTGAAGAAACGTAGACGGTTGAGTCCCAGATAGCTACCCCATTAGCGGGATCGGAAAGTCGGGTAAATAATTCACATTTAAAATCAGGATCATCTAAATTGCAATAATAGACACTATAACGGGTCGTAAACCACAGTTGATTATCGGCGATCGCCAGTCCTGTAGCCCCGATAAAATCTTCCCAGTTATTCCTATTAATAATTTTTGTATTATGGGTAATGGGATCAACTTCTAAAAGATAACCATTGCGATTATCTAAGGCGTATAATTTATTATTATAGAAAGCGATTCCATGAATTTCTGAAGCAGCAATGGGGCGAATGGTTGCACCATTAAACTGTTGTTGTGGGGAGACAGATAAAAGGGTATCAGAAATCATGTTTGATGCTTAAGGATCTCTATCAGTGAACAGTTAAAAGTAAACAGTTATCAAGTATTGCTCATGAATCATACATAATTGTTTACTTTCTCTAGTGTATCAACCCTAGCAGAATAAACCCTTAAAAAATGCTTATTTTGAACCAATTATCATCAGAGAATCTTCTATTTTTATTAAATTTTTGAAGCAAGGAACCATTCTTATGCTAGAAACTAAACCTAAATTTCAAACCTTTGAGGAGTATTTAGCTTACGACGATAACACAGATAAATGGTATGAATTATTTAATGGAGAGTTAATTGAAATGCCTCCAGAATCAGGAATTAATGTTCAAATTGCAACATTTTTACTCATTCAGTTTTCTCAATTTCTTGATTATCGTCAGATTCGAGGTCAAGGGTTAGAATTAGAAGTAAGAGGAGAACCCAGAAATCGTTATCCTGACCTGACCATCATTCGAGAAGAACATATCAATTTATTAGCAAAACGTAATACCATTCGGTTGTTTATGCCACCGCCTTTATTAGTGGTTGAAATTGTTAGTCCTGGAGAATTACAACGCCATCGAGATTATATTGCCAAACCGATACAATACGAAGATTGTGCCATTCCTGAATATTGGATTATTGATCCTGAAGCGTCCAATATATTAGTATTAGAATTGAAAGGGAAAAGTTATGTTGAAGTGGGAGAGGTTTCAGGAGGTAAAAAAATTAAATCTCCTCAATTTCCTCAGTTAGATTTATCTGCATCACAACTTTTTGATATAAAAAGTTAAACGGAAAAAGATGGAAGAACACAATGAAATAAAAAGGCGTATTGGCCTCGAACAAGAATTCTTTTTAGTAGACGAAAGCGGAAAATTATGCGATCGGGCCGATGAATTTTTACGAACTTGTCAAACTTTAGCCAAAGATCGAGGGGACGATATACCCTATTTTGTGCCGGAGTTTGTTAAGAATATGGTGGAAATCAATACACCACCGTGTTATTCTAGTCAAGAATTAGGTAAAGTTTATTTAGAAAATCTCCAGTTAGCCATCACCGCAAGTCATCAGACGGGGTTGCGACTTTATCCCTTATCCAGCTATCCCCTCCATATCATGCCGGTGATGCGAGATAAACCTAACTATCATATTCAAGCGCGAACTATCGGTTACGATCAGTTTTTACACGCAGGAAAATGTACGGGAACCCATGTCCATCTAGAAGTCCCTGAAGGGGTTATAGATCCCAGGGTTGGAGTTTCTTATGAGTCTTCATCAGAAGAACGAGAAGAATTACTGAATATCTATAATTTAGCCACTGCATTAGACTCAGCTTTGATCGCTTTAGGCCGATCTTGCCCTTTTTATGAAGGGGAGTCCATTGGCCTTGCATCCCATACTATCCGTTATCGAGGAAGTGAAAGGTTTGGATGGGAAGGGGTTTACACCCATTTGCAACCAGTGGGAGGCTTATTACCCTATGCTGATTGTATCGAAACCCTAGTGGAAAATCAATTTAACCGGTTTCACGCTTGGTTACAAGCAATGGAAAAAGTGGGTATTAACCGCCAACAGTTTTTTGAGGCCGGGGGAAGCTTTCTGAAGTCAGCATGGAACCCTATTCGTCTCAATGGTTTGGGTACGGTAGAAATCAGATGTATTGATAGTAACCTACCGTCCGTTATTTTAGCCGTGATTACATTGCTCGAAAAAATTAGCCATCGGGTGAGACAGGAAGGGTTAAAAGTTCAGCCAACACAAGGATTAGAGATTTTTCAACAAGAGGGGAACAAACTACGGGTTCCCAGTTTTGACTACTTGAATGGGGACTTATTGTATGCTGCGGCCACAGAAGGAGTGAAGCATCCTCATGTTAAAGCTTATGTAGATTCTATTTTAGAATTAGCGATCGCTGATGGGGGGGACGGAACACAATATTTAACAAAGCTGAGAAAAGATTTAGATCATTATCAAAGTATTGAAAGGGAAATCTTACAAACGTTTAGTTCAACCACGGCCCATTTATCGGAGGAAAAAGGGTTAAATCTTGTCCTTCATTATTGTGACACCTTAGAGTCTCAAGTATCTTACTTAAATACAGATTATCCTTTGAAAACATTGGATGAGATTGAATGAAAATATATTATAACATTCTCAATAATAGGATGAGCAAACTTAAAGATTAGGGGTTTTAATTAAATAAGTAATTAATCCTCCTATTAAAGTTCCAAATAACGCTAATCCTATTTGTTTCCAGTTCTTAAGTTCTCCTACTCTTTCAGCCATATCAGGTATTTTTTGAGTAGAGAGTTCAATGATTGACATTTTGGCTTTTATTTCAATTTGATTTTTTTGAAAGTCTTGCCATTCATTTTCTAACTTAGTCATTCGATAAAGTAGGGTGGGTTAGACAGCTATAATTGAGATTATCACAGGAAGATAATAATCCGTCGTAACCCACCATTTTAGTATCCATAACATTCAGCCATGAGATATGAGAAAATAAAGAAGAAGTCAATACAGACTCAAATTTTAATTAATAAAAGGTTAAGTGATGAAGCTGAAACAATTATTATTACAAAACCGAGAGGAAATTCTTAAGGTTGCAGCCAAACATGGGGCGCATAATGTTCGTATTTTTGGTTCTGTTGCGAGGGAAGAAGATGATGAAAATAGTGATATCGATTTTTTGATTGATTATGATTTATCTAAAACCACTGCTTGGTTTCCGATGGGTTTAATTTTAGAGTTAGAGACTTTATTAAAGCATAAAGTAGATATAGCAACAGATGATTCTTTACATTATTTTATCCGTGATAAGGTACTTGAAGAGGCAATTGAATTATGAAAACTTTTGGTAGATTGATAATGATAACTCCGCCACCGAAGGTGCGCGTAGCGTCCTCCGAACTCCCAACCCCGAACTCAGGTTAATCATAATTCAAATCAGCAAAAGGTAACAACAACGTATCTTCAATTTCTTCTCTTACTTCTCGACTAACATAACACTCACTATTTAAACAATCTACTAATAATCGATTAGCGGTTAAATATTGACTAAGTAAGTTAATTTGGTCGGAGTTAAAGTTCCATTCATGACCAATATTACGATATTTAATCATCGCTTCTCTTAGATCTTTTTGCCAAGCTTCACCATTTTTTTGCCACCATTGCTTTTTTTTCTCTTTATCTTCATTCATATTTGGTAATTGTTGTTGCAGTTTTTCTAGTATTTTTTTTAGTTTTTGATCTAAACAGTGTTTTATAGCTTTGGAACAGTGGGAATAAAGTGTGAGGTCGTGGGGGAAGTCGAGGGAGAGATCGGGGGAACGTAAATGGGAGAGTGAGTAAAAGAGTGAGAGGTAGAGGAAACGGTCAAGATCACCGAAGAGGTTCTGGGAGAGTTTAAGCAAGAGGTCACGGTAGAGGGTGCTGTAGGGAACGCTGTAGAGGGCGAGGTCGTAGGAGTAGTAAAATTCTCTAATAGCTGCAATTTTGGAATCTGCTTGCACTGCATTACTTTTATCTCTTACCCAAACCAAATATTCTTGTAACCTTATTTCATTTGCGATCAATTGATCAATATTTCGTTTCATCAACAGTAATAAACGATCAGCAGGTTCTAATAGTGTTGTTATTAGTAAAAAAACTTCACGCCATCGTTTTTCCGTCACATGACTTGCTAAATTACTTAAAGCTTTTTCTAACTCATTTGGATTAGAAATATTAGCAATTTTTCTAGCAGTAAAATATTCTTGAAAAGTGAGATGAGAAAAGCAATAAATTCCTCTTGCTCTTTCCACTAATAAACCGTGTTGTGCTTCAATAGATTTGAGAACTGCTTGACTATCAATATCCAACTCTGTTTGCTCTTTTGGTGCGTTTTGTAAATTATGAATATATTTCCCAATATAATTCTCAATGGTTCTTTGTTTGAAGAAATATTCTTTTTTATCAAAGGTTTTAAAAGCAATTTGACTCAGTAACCCTTCTTTTCGTTTAGGGGTAAGTTCTTTATAAACTTGTTGACGATAAATATAGCGTTTATCGTCCCATTTTCTTAATAGGGTATTAGTTGCTCTAGCGTATAAATCTGCTCTATCTGAAGGAAAATTACCAGAATCTTCAAACTCTAAACATAATAAAGTCAACAGCAAAGGATTATTAGCTAATTCTTTGATAGTGGGATTATTTTTTAACTGATCTAGAAAATGTTTAGAATAGTTGGGTAACTGTTTAATTTTAAACCAACTGTTCACAAAGGTTTGAATTTGTTTGTCATTAAAAGCTGCAATTTCTACTTCTGTAAACTGAGTAAATGTATATTCTTTCGCTGCAATGCGACAAGTGACTACAAATTTATTTTTGTCATAAAAAGTATAAAAGTCTTCAATATTTCTAATTACCCATTCGCTATCTTCTTCCCTAACTTCATCTAAACCATCCAGTAAAATTAATCCCTTTCCTGCTGTTAATATTTTTTCTACTTTCTCAGAAGCATTAGTTATCTTACACTCTTCAAACCATTGAGCAATATAAGTAAATATATCTGGACTATTTTCTGTTTCTGCATATTTTTTCAAAGGTATAAAAATCGGTATTTTCGTTGTAGCAAACGCTCCTCGGTTACACTGTATAGCTAAATGTTTGAGAAAGGTTGTTTTTCCGACTCCAGGTTTACCTAAAATCATCAACTTATCATATTGATTAACTGCGTCTAAAGCTGAAACTCGTTCTTGTTTAACTTTACTTAAACTAAAGCGATCAAATTCTTCTACATTAGACTCTTCTAAAAGTTGGTCTATATTAAATCTTCTGCGACCAATAATTTTTTCTAAAATATTAACTTCGGTATAAATATCATTTAACTCAATCGGTCGAGTCATATCTAATACTCGCATGGTACTACATTGTTTTTCAATACTATTTTTAACTGATGCTCTGATTTCGTTTACGAGATCATCTATTGCAGTTTCTTCTAACTTAATTTTATCTAATGTTTCTAATTCAGCAATTTCTGTCCATTTCAGGTTTAAAGCTTCACAAATATCAATGAATTTTTGTTTATCAATGGCTTTTCCTTTAAAAAAATTACTAACAACTGGACGAGAACAATATGCAAAATCTGCTAAAATTTGTTGCGTCCAGCTTGTCTTTTTAAATTCTTGTTTAGCTAATTCTAGTCCTTTTTGTGAAGCAATATAAGACCTTTCCATTTATTATATATAATTCGTAATTAAAAATGTAAACAGTTCTAAATTATTCAAGAAACACGACTTTTACGTAAGTTTTACATAAGTCTAACATATTTAGATAAATACTTGACTATCATGGATATGAGTAAAAAATACTCAAAATGTAATCAGAAAGTAGCAAAAAATGTCTCGTATTAATTTTGAAGCGTCCCCTGACTTGGAACAAACCATCAATGAGCTAGTCTCTCTAACGGGTAGTAGTTCTAAAAGTGAACTCTTACGCAGAGCTATTGCTTTGATGAAAATAGCAGCAGAAGCTCAACAACAGGGAGAAAGAATTGTAATTGCAGATCAGGATAGAAAACCTAAAGTTGAACTGCAAATTTTTTAAATGATAGCTAACAAAAGTTATGAGTGATTCTTCTCAAGAAAATGCTCCAACCCAGACTCCAGAGGTAGTTTTTCTTCCTGATATTGCTGAGAAATTACCTAGCGATTGGAGTTTGAGTGTTAACAAAGAAGGTTCTATGGATAAACAACATCGTCTTCAACAAGAATCATATGAACTTTCTCATAAAAGATGGAGATTCAATATGATTATTGTTATGGCAATTGTTAGTTTATGTTTTGTTTTTTATCTATCTTATTTAACTTTAACTGATCCAGAAATAGGTATTAATGACAAGAGATGGGCAACTGTATTTGTTAGCTCTATTGTAACCGGTAGTATTGGATTTTTAACAGGAAAAGCTGTTAACTAAATTACCATTTTCCAATTAATTCTAAAAATTGATCAACCTATTAAGTCATGAAAATTAAAAAATTTGAAGATGTTAAAGTCTCTGAAATCAGTGTAATCATTAAGAAATTACAACTTTCTCCTGAACAAAAAGTGAATCTAACTATCGAAGAAAAAGAAGACAAAAGTGACAGTCTCCTCTCTATTATGGATAAAGTAGGCAGAAAAGCTCAAAATAAAGGGTTAACTGAAGATAAACTAGAAGAACTATTGGCAGATGAGTCCTAATAAAATTGTTATTGATACCAATGTCTTTATTAGTGCTTTACTCAATCCATTAGGAACCCCTAAACAAGTAATTGAAATAGCAGTTAATCACTTTACTATTTTGCAAAGTGAGTCAACTTACCAAGAGTTGGAAACGCGAATAAGTAAAAAGAAATTTGATAAATATTTAGAGAAAAATGATAGATTGGATTTTTTGTTAGCTATTAAATATAAGAGTTCATTTATTGATATTTGTCATCAAACAATAATTTGTTCAGATTCAGATGATAATAAATTTTTGGAGTTAGCTGTTTCTGGAATTGCGAATTACATTATTACAGGTGATAACGATCTTTTAACCATTAAAAGTTATCAAGAAATTGAAATTATTAAACCAATCAATTTTCTGAACTTATTTGACGATTTCTAAGTAACTATTCTCAGATGAAAACTTTAAACGATATTTGAAAAATAGTCCCAATAATGTGACATTTACAGATGTACGTAAATTATTAGAATTAATAGACGGAGAGTAAACATGAATTATCCTATGGTTATCTATCCCTGTGAAGAAGGAGGGTTTGTAGCTGAAATACCTGCTTTAAAAGGATGTTTAGCACAAGGAGAAACCCTAGAAGATACCTTACAAGAATTAATGATTGTTCGGGAGTTATGGTTAGAAACGGCTGAAAAATCGGGACAAAAACTACCTGATATTGAAGAGGCAATTGCTAAAGTTAAAACCCTGAATTAATAAAAGTTGCTAGAAAATGATAATTATTATTCTTTCCATTCAAATTCAGGTATATTAGCATTTATCAAAATATTACGAAGTGTACCAATCGGTAAAATTTTTCCTGTATGATCTGGTACAGTTACCTGTAAACTTAATTCAGAATTACGCCATTTTCCATGACTCCCTTTTTGAGAGATTAATTCAAATCCATATTTTTTGAGTAATTTTTCCACTTCTTTTGATGTTAAGCGACGCATTCGAGTCATGCAATGATTACCTCTCTAATAATTGCATCAGAGGATAGATCAATTGCGTCTGGTTGTAGATATAATTCAATCGCTTCTTTTATATTTTGTAAAGCTTCTTCTTCCGTTTCTCCGCAAGAAGTACATCCTGGTAACTCTGGACACCAAACAGCAAAATCTCCTGTTTCTGCATCTTTCTCAAGAATAACACGCCATTTATTCATATTTTTTATCCTACACTTGTTTTGATGTTTCTATTTTAGATTATACTTGAATTAATCAATCTTCTGATTCTTGTTCTCTCCTTAAATCAATGGAGGTTTTATAGTTTAAATATTCTTCATGATAATCTCTATCTTCTAAAAGTTCATCTACTCCTTCTAAATCAAGATTTTTAAGTAATTCTCTGGTCATTCTGATTCCTTTCTTTGTCAATTCAACATAAGTCCTTTTTTTGTAATTATTGCCTTTTGTTTGTGGTTGTTCGAGCAAACCTTGTTCTTCAAGTTTATCTAAAATAGAATACTCTAAACCTATCCAACTTTCTATTCCTGTAAAATTTTCTTTACATCTTTTTTCCTGAGATTGACTTAAAAATTTATTATAATTATCCCAACCTGAGAGATATAAAAAAATCAGATAAATGTGCTTAAGCACTCTATAGTGTTTTAAAAATGATAATTCTCTTTGTTTTTGACGTTCAAAATTATCAATACTATTAATTACTTGATTTCTAGCTTCATATAGAGTCTTTGAAAAGCCACTACTTAATAATAGTTGATCATCACCTGTTAAAGTTCCTTCTGCTAAATATTTGTTATGAAAAATTTTTGAATTAGGGAGTTTGAAGATTTTCAGAATCCAATTGTCTCTTACTTCTTTATCTTCCTTAACTAAAATTTTATTATCGATTAATCTTTGTCTTTCATTTTCTTCTTCTTGCCTTTTTCGTTCTTGTTCTTTTTGTTGTTGCATTTGTTTTTGTTCATAAGCATCATCTGAGATATTCAAATATTGATTAACTTCTATCCAAAACTCATCGGTTTTAGCATATATTTTTTTATCTGTTAAAGACTTTATGAACTCTTCACCGCAAAGTTTAACAGCATTTTTTTTAAGAGGACTTAAATTAGTAGATACTTCAAAATTTTTCTTCGCATTCATAATGAGTTGAAATTTTAATATCATTCAAAAAGTTTCAGTTTAATAATTTTAACGGTTATTATTCTTACTGTGTATTGAGGGGACTCTCTAAGGTAAAATCA
>JASJDW010000295.1 GCA_030064955.1 Crocosphaera sp. | reverse complement strand
TAAAAAGTTCTCGTTACGACGGACAACATCAGTCCCAATCATTAATTCACACCAAATTCTGTTAATCGATCAGTTATTGTGCTAAGCACTAAAAAAGAGGAAATGGAAAGGATAAAAATAATTAACTTTTACCAACTGCTACGCTGTTTGCATCTCGCATTCCCAACGTTGTCAAAGCCACTAAAGTAGCAAATAAAGCAGCCCCGACAGTATGATGGGTTACGGTTAAGGGTTCTACCTGTAAACGTAGGTAAAAGGTGGCTACCCCTAAGATTACTTGTAACAGGACAATCCCACCGGCTACCCAAGCTAGTTTTCTCAAGGTTGGATGAAGGGCCGGAGTCCGCCAAGCCATCCAAACGACGGTTAAAGTTGCTAAGGTAGCAGGAACCACACCAATAATATGACTATTCATAACAGCACAAAGTTGAGAACCGCCAAAGCATTGATGGAGGGCCCAACGGGAACCCACTAACGCCCCTAATAAGCATTGGATATACACTAAAATAGCAGCCGTGAGACTGGCCCATCGCAGTTTTCCGGCGGTGGTAGTACCTTGATAGGGGGTTAAACACAAAGCAATAATGACTAAAGTTGCGAAAAAGAGAAGGGCGGTTCCTAAATGGGCGGTGACAATATCAAACCGCAACATTTGGGTGACGGTTAACCCCCCTAAAACTCCTTGAAAAACAATGAGTCCTAATGCGCCTAAACAAGCCCACGGCAACCATTTCGGCAGTTCTTTGCGAAACCACCAAGACAGTCCGACTAAGGCCAGGGTACTTAAACCGATGAGGGAAGCATCCAACCGATGGAACCATTCTAAGAAGACTTGTAGGTTCATTTGTTGGGTGGGAACTAACTGACCATAACATAGAGGCCAGTCGGGACAAGCTAACCCTGCATTCATCACCCGTGTGGCACTACCGACTGCCATTAATAGTAGGGTAGCGATGGCAATTTTCCAGACTAATAGTCTCATCCATTTTTGGACTTTTGGGCGATCGCGTGAGGGGGTTATTTGTCCTGTAAGAACAGATTCTGTCATAGCATCCTATTACTTTATTTAACACATTTTGTTGTTAACAAAGTGTTGACTTTGCTACAAAATTTCGTCTCTTTAAAAACAGAGCTAGTCAGATTCTACTGAAGGGTTTCTGATTTGTGTGTGAATTTTTAGGAACTTTTCCCAATCTTTTGATTCGGTTAACAATTGAGTTTACTTAAGTTAACAATTCCAGATATAAATTTAATTATGTTTTAAACTATTAGAAAGATTAAGCGATGGCAAAGTCTGTATATTTACGAGTTTCGGGATCATGAAAAGCTAACACAATATCTTCTTTGGGAACTCCTTCTCTTAATAATTCCGTAGCGATACCTTCTTCTGTCCAATCTTCTTCTATATAGATTTTATTATTTTTAAGGCGGATATGTACATGAGTTGATTTTAGACGTTTATCTTCTTGCCAATCAACGGTTAACCAAAGATAATGATCATGGTTGTCATCAAATACTAAACAAGTTTCAGAGTGATGATCCGGTGACAGTTTATGATATTCTGTTAAAATTTTCTTGATTATTGAGCAATAATGTGCTAGTTTATCCATTTTGTAATTACCTCTTTAACTGATTACTAATATTTGTTTTGAGTTAATATAATTCTTAACGCTTTCATTTAAGAGTTGATAGAGAAAATGAGGTGTTTTTTTATTAGCTAATTCTAAATTTTTTTGATAAATCCCACAAGCTAATTCATCATTTACTATTCGATAATGAATTATTTTTGTCCATTCTGGTGCAGTAATAATTAATTGTGGAATAACTGCAATAAAAGCTTCAATTTGTTTTTGTAGGTCAAAAGATTCTAAAAAATGTACTAACCCAAACATAACGTCAGCTTTCTCACAATTATCATCTAAAATAAGATGTAAGTCTTTTAAATATTCATCATCAGGTTCTTCCGCAATCTTTTCTAAGGTTTCTTCAAAAATAATTACTTCTTCAGGATTTTTCATTAAGCGATTTTCTTTTAAAGTTTTTAGTAAATCAATCATTAGATTACTCCTTTATAAAAAACAGTTGACCAAGTTTCTTGATTTAGTTTAATAAGTGCTTGTAAACTTTTTCTGATGTTTGAGTTATACAGTCTTTGACTAAGATAAATAGAACGAACATTCCACACTTCTTGTGCTAGAATTTGCCGAGGCGAAAGGGTTAAGTCTGGACTTTTACCATAGGAGGAAGTTTGGCGATGACGACCCCCTTTTCCTGGTGATAAATGTTCCATCATGATAGCAATTCCTTGATTGGTTGTATAATCCTTGACTTTAGCTTTCATGTACGCATTGGAAGGAACATGATGAGGGGTTAAATTGTCTCCTCTACGACCTAATTTTAACAAGTTGCCGTACGTCCCGACTTGTCCTTCTCCTGTAAGTAGTTTAGATTGGGTAATATTGTTTCCTTGTAACTATTTTAGAGGATAGGTTTATTATAGGCGATCGCACTTAAGTCATGGTTTAAGATCAAGTTATTATTTCTCATAACTAATACAAGCTAAAATATCTTTTTTTGTTAGGTAGGGAAATTCCTCTAAAATCTCTTCACAAGTCATTCCTGAAGCAAGATAAGAAAGAACATCATAAACAGTAATGCTCATGCCTCTAATGCAAGGTTTTCCACCACGTTTTCCAGGTTCTATAGTGATAATATCTTGGTAATTCATGATATTAAATGATTTTCAATTATAAGTTGATTATAAGCTATTATCTCTTGCCTTTTGCTTATTTTCATTAGTAGCCTATGATCGGTAGATTTAGTCTAATTGGTTTTTGTAATAAAGGAAGGTGCATTAGACTATAGTTAATGCACCTTCCCAAAAAGAGCGATCATCTTTTACCCTTAATCTAATCTAGAATACCAATCGTCTAGGAATTTGTGTCCTCCTACATAAAAGGTTTTCCAGTATTTTGTTAGTGTTTCTAGAAATTTTGGAATTTGATCTAATCCAAAGAAAGTACCAACAGAATCTAAAATTGATGAGTGTTCATTGATAAAATCAGTAACAGCATAAACAACAATTTGAAGTAATTATTTGGAGAAGTTTAAGCTCCCCTAATTCTGTTGACTTACTTTTAGATAATATATTAAATATTTGTCAACAAAACTATTCTAAAAATGCCGAAGATAAACTAAGTCAATTTTTAAATTTACTGACTCATAAAAAATCTTTAATCATACTAGATGATATTCAAAATCTTTTTGCCATAGGTTACTTTGCTGGACATTATAAATCCGAATATAGCGATTATCAAAATCTTTTTAAGCTAATAACAGAAATCCAAAACCAAAGTCATTTAATTTTAATCAGTCAAGAAAAATGTATAGAAATGCACTGTCTCAATAAAGAACAATATCCACTTCAATGTTTAGAATTATCGGAGATTAAAACAATTGAAATTCTTAGAAATAAAGGTTTACAAGATGAAGATTGCTGGTTAGAGTTAATTCAGTTATATGAAGGTAACCCTGCCTATTTAAACGATATTGCTATGTTAATCAAAGATATTTTTGGTGGTAAAGTTACAGATTTTTTGCAAGAAAATAATCTATTGATCACTAAGAAAATGCAATTTCAATTAAAACAAATTTTTGATAGATGTTCTAATATTGAACAAAAAATAGGGTTAGAATTGAGTCAAGCTAATAGAGCTTTACCTAGAGAAGAATTAACAAAGAATTTATCATTATCCTCAAGTGATTTGATCAATGGACTTCAATCTTTACAACAACGGTACTTAGTCAAAAAAATAGAAGAAGACCAAATCTTGTTTACATTGTCTCCTGTTTTTAAAGAATATTTGAAAACCGACTGCAAGAATTCAATTCAATAGTTATATTTAAGCGATCGCACAGTTTTTATATTCACGATCTATTTATATTAAAAATCACTTTTTTTATAAAAAAAGCCCGTTGATACGGGCTTAGCATTGTTAACTTTAACTTAAAGAGGTTGACATTAAACAAAGGCAAAGTTACTGCTGTTTATATCTAGATTAGTTGTATTCTTAACAATACCGACTAATTCATCTTCCATACCAGCAACTCTGAGGAAAATTCCTTGGTCATTATTTCCAGAAGGAGAAGAACCCAGATAATAGTCATCAGCTACACCATGTAATTGAATGATATCTTGAGCAAGATCAAAGTCAGAAATTTCTGCATAATCTTGTTGCCCATAGTTATCATAAAATGATTCCACTGTATCACCTAGAGCAAAAATATCTGCATTAACAGTTCCTGTTTGAGAATCAACCAATCCCGTCAAAGCATCAGCAGATCCTGTTAAATTTCCGTTACCTTCAATAGCGAAGAAATTAATATCTTCAGTGGTATGATTGGTTTCACTATCATTACTGGTATCTTCTTCAATCATGATTTCAACATTACCGTTAGTGAGATTTTGATACCTTAAACCAGAAGGATCTGGACCATCGAAAGTTGCAAGATTTCCTAAGAATTTAGGAGCATTGATAAAGGTATTCCCGAAGTCAATGGTATGCCAATTATGGGTAACTTGATCCCCAGTATTACCTGCAATAAACTCATTACCATCCCAATTTCCTTGACCAGAAGAAATAGCTAACCAAGCAATAGTTTCTGAATCATGTCCACTAGACTTAAATGCTTCTTCTTCTTCTAAAGCAACCTCAAATCCACTATTAGTTGCATTATTTTGGCGAGTTCGTACAAAGGTTGCATCATTATTTGTTTGAACTTGGGTTAACACCATTGGGGTGTTGGTGAAGGTAGAATTAAAGTCAATGTTTTCCCAAGTTGAAGTTGTAATGGCATCAGTGGTAACGTTGCCAACTTCAAGAATACTGCCATCAGATAGTTCCCATATTCCCTGTTCAACCACTAAAAAGCTAAAGCTTTCTATAAAATGCTCGCCACTATGGGAATTACCATTAATTAAAGCAGGTTCTTGAAGATAAACTGAGAAGCGATCGCTTTGAATATCAGTAATTCTGACAGTAGAAGGATGAGTACCATTGCGAGATAAAGGTTGAGCAAAAATGACGGGATTGATAAAGTTATGGTTGAGAAGAATAGTTTGACTTTCATGGTTTAGATTGGTAACTTCACCAATTTCAGCAATGACAGCATTATTAGGACTATTTTCAACAATCTCAACAGTGGTAGTATTTTGAGTCCCGATGATATAATTATCATTTCCTTCCCCTGGAAGCAGTTGGAACTCAATGGTTTCGGTTCCTTCAATTTCAGGATCATTAGAGACAAATACCTCAACAACTTGACTGGTTTCCCCTGGTGCAAAATAAATGAGGTTATTGAAACCATAATCATTTCCGAGTGTAGCGGTTCCTCCGACTGCTTCGAGGTAAACCGAGGAGTCAAAACTGGTGTCTCCAGTACGAGTGAGGGTAACTGCGACCGACAGTCCTTCGTCTTCGTTAACGGTGTAGGTAGCTGACTCAAATTCGACGGTAGGTGAACTATCTACAATCTCAACAGTGGTAGTATTTTGAGTCCCGATGACATAATTATCATTTCCTTCACTCGGAAGTAGTTGGAAATCAATGGTTTCGGTTCCTTCAATTTCAGGATCATTAGAGACAAATACCTCAACAACTTGACTGGTTTCCCCTGCTGCAAAGAAAATTAGGTCATTGAAACTATAATCATTTCCGAGTGTAGCGGTTCCTCCGACTGTCTCAAGGTGAACAAAGGAATCAAAACTGGTGTCTCCACTACGGGTGAGGGTAACTGCGACCGACAGTCCTTCGTCTTCGTTAACGGTGTAGGTAGCTGACTCAAATTCAACGGTGGGTGAATTATCTACAATCATTGCAAAGGAGGAAGGATCTAAAATATCAATGGTAGTGGTGGCGTTTTCTCCTAATTCAATGTCTGTATTGTAAGGATCATCTACTAACTGTAATTGGAAACTTTCTGTTCCTTCTAAATTCCAGTCATCAGGGACTTCTATTTCTATGGTTTTACTGGTTTCTCCTGGGTTAAAGTCTACCATTAAGTTGGGAATGTAGAAGTCAGAGTTGTCTGCTGTTCCTTCTATAATGTCGAGATACGCTGTGGTATGGCTGTAAATATCTCCACTTCTGGTAACAGTAACTTCTAGTTTATTTAGGAAGGGATCTTCTTGTTCAATGGTGACATATTTAGCTGAAGAAAATTCTAGATAAGTGGTTTGTTTATCTAAAATGTCAATGGTAGTGGTGGCGTTTTCTCCTAATTCAATACCATCGTTGTAATAGGAGTCATCTACTAACTGTAATTGGAAACTTTCTGTTCCTTCTAGATTCCAGTCATCAGGAACTTCTATTTCTAGGGTTTTGCTGGTTTCTCCTGGGTTAAAGTCTACCATTAAGTTAGGAATATAGAAGTCAGAGTTGTCTGCTGTTCCTTCTATAATGTCGAGATACGCTGTGGTATGGCTGTAAATATCTCCACTTCTGTTGATAGTTACTTCTAGTTTGTTTAAGAAGGGATCTTCTTGTTCA
>JASJDW010000037.1 GCA_030064955.1 Crocosphaera sp. | reverse complement strand
GGTGGTCGTCGTTCCTCCCATGCCTAAAGGACGCTACGCTCATGGGCTTCCCGACGAGGCCTCCTGTTTAGAATTACAGGAAAAGGATACGAATGGTTAAAACCATTCGAGTCACATTTCATCCATCGCTTGAAAAGACGATGGCTTTCATGCTCCCGTCTTTTTCAGGTAAAATAAATTATCATTATGATTGACATTTACCTGTAGGATAACTGTACCTATAGGTTCTCTATTTGACTAAAATGTTTAATATAGGGAAACTGTATTTTTAACAACCATTGATCTATCCCCGTAGCTAAGTGTAATTTTTAATTGACTGATTGTGGAGGTTATTTGCTAGCACATCCTATAAAAGTTGTCTGCCATCAGTAAGCCTATGGAACCATCCTTTGAACTCACCCTGCAAATCGTGATGGCTGTTCTTGCAGGCATCAGCGCGCAAGTCATTGCTGAATTTTTTAAGGTTCCTAGCATTGTCTTTCTGCTTCTGTTTGGTATTATACTTGGAGCCGACGGTCTTAACTTTCTTCATCCCCATGACCTAGGAATAGGCTTAGAAGTCTTAGTTGCCCTCTCTGTAGCGATTATTCTGTTTGAAGGGGGCTTAAACCTCGAATTACGAGACTTAGGGCGAGTCTCAGGTAGCCTTCGGAATTTAGTCACCTTTGGGACGTTAATTACCCTAGTGGGAGGAGGTATGGCAGCCCATTGGTTAGCAGAGTTCCCTTGGTCTATTGCCTTTCTCTATGCAGCCTTAGTGGTGGTTACAGGACCAACGGTCATTAGTCCCCTGCTCAAACAAGTAGAAGTAGACCGCAAAGTTGCGACCCTACTGGAAAGCGAGGGGGTTCTCATCGACCCAGTGGGAGCGATTTTAGCCGTAGTGGTTCTCGATACCATTTTAAACAGCAGTGCTACCCCTGTCGAAATTTTTAGTGGTTTACTGTTAAGATTTTCCATTGGTGCGATTATTGGGGGCATTAGTGGCGCATTACTGGGTTTTATTCTTAAAAATACCCCGTTTCTCTCAGAAGATTTGAGAAACTTAGTGGTATTAGCCGGTGTTTGGGGGTTATTTGGCTTAGCCCAACTCAGTCGTAGCGAATCAGGGTTAATGGCTACAGTGGTAGCCGGTATTGTGCTGAGGGCTTCATCCATTCCTGATGAACGATTATTACGGCGATTCAAAGGACAATTGACGGTTTTATGTGTCTCGGTCTTATTTATTCTCTTAGCTGCGGATCTTTCCATTGACAGTATTTTTGCCTTGGGATGGGGTAGCGTTTTAACGGTTCTGGCTTTAATGTGGGTGGTTCGACCCATTAGTGTTGCCTTTTGTACCATTAATAGTGATCTTAATTGGCGACAAAAATTCTTTTTAGGATGGATTGCACCGAGGGGAATTGTTTCTGCTTCCGTTGCTTCTTTATTTGCCATTTTACTGACCCAAAAAGGGATTAATGGAGGAGATTCCATCAAAGCGTTAGTCTTTCTGACCATTATGATGACGGTATTCATTGAAGGTTTATCGGCCCGTTGGGTAGCTAAAGGACTCAAAATTACCGCAGGAGAAGCTACCGGGGCGGTGATTGTCGGCTGTAATGCTTTGGGACGATTGATGGGACGATTATTTGAGCAAAGTGGGGAATCGGTAGTATTAATCGATACGGATCCAGAAGCCTGTCAACAAGCCCAAGCAGAAGGCTTATCCGTGTTCCAAAGTAGCGCGCTAGATCCTGAGGTATTAGAAGAAGCGGGTATTGAATCAATGGGGACGTTTATGGCGTTGACCAGCAATGGTCAGGTTAATTTGGTGTTAGCCCAACGGGCCACAGAAGAATTTAAACCTCCCAAAGTGTTTGCGATCTTTCCTAGTAATGCGCCTCAAGAGAATAGCCCCAATAAAACTGGTAAAACCAATAAAACCAAAATTAGTCCCGCTTTTGTGGATCAACAATTGATTAAAATGTGGAATCAATACTTAATGGAAGGACAATTTAAGTTAGGGATTACGGATTTTCAAGAACCTGGACTTTCCTTTAAACAAGCCCATTTTCAAGCATTAATTCGGGAAGGAGAAGTGTTACCCCTTTTGATTAAGCGCAAAGGTAGTTTACAAGTGGTTCAAGCGACTCAAAATTGGCAAGTAGGAGATGAAGTCACTTATCTTTTACATGATCCCCGTCCAAAATTGCTCAAACGTCTCTCAGGAGGAAGTCAAACCTCTAAGGAATTGACCGCTGACCGTTTACCTGAAGTTGAAGAGGTTCCTCTCGCTGATCCCGTTGAAGATTCCCCATCAGAGTCCCTTGACAACCCCCAAAAGTCAGAAGCAAAAAGCTAAAAAAACTGAGTTCGGTTTAAGGAATTTAGAATTAGTGGGGAGTCAGGAGTGTTGAATTTCAACCATAATTCATAGTCTCATATCTTGCACCTTCAATAAAATTTGCTAGTGGTGAAAGGGAACTCCGGAACGGGGAATAGGCAATAGTATTTCATTTTGATGCTAATTTATTAAAAATTGATTACCTTTTTATGGTTATTAAGTTTATTTGTTTTGGTGCAAGATGTCAGTAGTTGCTCATCAATTGGAAAATGCTACAATCTCCTACTCTCCGTCGTCTCTCTAAAATTCTGCCCATTATTTTAATTGTCTTTTTATTGACACTTTCCCTAAAAACTATCATCTATGAACTTAAAAATGATAGTTTGCAAGATATTTGGCAATACTTACAAGGCATTCCCCAACTGCATAAACTTGGTGCGATTATTTTAACAGCACTGGGATATTTAGTAATGACAGCTTATGATTTATTAGGCTTTCAATATATTAAACAAGCGTTAGCTCCTACTAAAATTGCTACCACTGCTTTTATTAGTTATGCTGTTGGTAATACCATTGGATTTACCGCCTTTTCAGGAACAGCAATTCGCTACCGTTTTTATTATGGTTGGGGGGTTTCAAATCGTAAAATTGCTCATTTAATTCTGTTTACCCATTTAACGTTTTGGTTAGGATTATTTGCGGTGGGGGGATTTGTTTTTATAATAGATCCGCTGACCTTACCCACTGTCCTTAAATTACCGTTTGATTCGGTTCATCCTTTAGGCTTAATTTTTCTATCTTTTGTGCTTATTTATTTTGCCATTGGTTATTACTGGAAACGTCCTTTACAAATTGGCTCAGAATCCATTCGATTCCCGTCTCCTCGAATTTCTTTACAATTAATCGCTGTTTCTTGTTTAGATTGGGGTTTAGCTTGTAGCGTATTATATCTATTACTTCCTTTGGGAACAGGTTGGTCTTATCCAGGGTTTTTTGGCATTTATATTTTAGCGTTAACAGCAGGATTAATTAGTACCGTCCCTGGTGGATTAGGGGTTTTTGAAACGGTTATTTTAGTCTTACGTCCCCCCTCCCTCTCCGCTTCCGATATTTTAGGGGCTTTAATTGCCTATCGAATCATTTATTATTTTATTCCTTTAATCGTTGCTTTAACATTATTTATTCTCTATGAACTTAAAAAAAATAAATCTTAATTACAAGAAGCTTGACCAGTATATATGTATGATTAAACAACTTTCTTAAATAAGACTCATTTTTCTGGATTATTTCCTGCTTTCTTCCTTAGCAGGTATGTTTAAATCTATCTGATGATTGATAAATGTTTGCAATACTTCCCGATAACAAACAAGACAAAAATAAAGGGTTAAATTCATCATACCTAGTAACTTAGGTATTCCTTCGATCAATACAGATTGTATGGGTAAATACTGATAAAAAGTATCTATTAAAACAGCAAGAATAATCAATATAAACGAAGTTATTATAATACCATAAGGGGTTTTTAGTAAGGTTCTCCAAAATAATAATAAATAAATTAACAAAATCAATCCGTAAGCTTTAATGGTAATTAATTTAGGAATATCAAAATATTGTAAAATGATATGAATACGATATATTTCATTGAGAAAAAAACCTGTCATTAAAATAGTAGAACCTAATAAGAAAAAGTTATTACTATTCTGAGGATTAATGCGTCTGAGAAGAACAAAACTGAAGCCACACACCACTGGAGGAATAGAACATAATATTTCAAAAGTATGAGTTAATAACCCTCCTGTTGGATAAGGAGGAGTCGTAGGAGGAATAAATAAACCTTCTACTGATGGTTCAAATTTTTGAGCATACAGAATGACTAAAATTACCAAAAGTAAACTAACGCTATTGCAGATAATAAATATAGATGAATTTTTTTTTAGTCTTGTCAACAAAACTTATTTCCTCCATAATAGATAATGGAATCATTTTTAGTTTTTTTATTAATTAATCAAAAAGTTAGTTGGATAAAAAAATTAAAATATCCAACTTGTTTATTGAAATCATTAGATATTCATTGCCGTCCAAATTGTCCAGCTATCCATTAATAATAAAAATAGAGTACAAACCAATAAAATTAAATACATCCAAGGTTGAGATAAAGGGCGAATATCAGTGGTATCAATTCCTGTTTTTTCAGTCACAATCTGGACTAGATAGGAAAATCCAGCAATACGCATGGGAAGTAAATAAGCCTGATCAGAATTTTTACTAATAAAATAATAGACTAAGCCCCCTTGTCCTGTGGTTCGTAATTTCAAGTCTTTAATTTCTGACCAATTTAATGACCATCCTTTGCGAAAAAAACTAGGAAACCAAACAGGATAAACCACTTTAATTTGGCTTTCACTAACAACAACCCGTTCACTTAATACTCCTACTAAAACCAGTAAACCCATAATAATTCCTATCCATAATAAAATGGGCGAAATAGGAGCATTTGTTACCTTAGCTAGAAACGGTAAAGGAATCGTCAAAGCAAAATATAAACCCATTAAAGTAATTTGAATTAACGGAGAAATACGAAAAATAGAACGATTTAGAGTCATGATGTTTCAATTCTTAATAAGTAGAAGCAGTTGTGCAATATTTTATTATATTATATCCATTAAGTATTTTTGTTCTAACATAAGAAGTTCACGATTAAATGTAGTCGAGATCACAATCATAAACAAAAAAACAAGCTATGGTAAAAATCCCTATAATCTATATATGGCGTAATTGTTCTAATATGATTCAAGACATAACACCATATCTGTGGTATAACCAAAAAGTGTCTTTCTCAAGTTGACACAAATTTCGACGAAAATTAAGTACAAAATTATTAGTTTTCTGATTAGTCCTAGTAGTATAAATGATGCAACCCACTGTCTTAACTTCCCCTCAGCCAACCCATCATGGCGATACTCAAATTTCCCCTAGTTACCATTCACAGCTAGGGAACAGTAAAATTAAAGTGAGACGACGGGACGGATCTTGTACAGCACTAAATATCGGAAAAATACGGGCTGTTGTAGACTGGGCTTGTGCTGGACAAGAGGTAAATAGTATTGCTTTAGAAGCAGGGTTAACCACTCGTTTACGGGACGGTATTACCACCAGAGAGATCCAGGATAACTTGATTAACTGCGCTTTAGAAATGTGTAGTCCAGCCGAACCAGACTGGCGTTATGTGGCTGGGAGACTACATATCTGGAGTCTTTGGAAAGATACTTTAGTGAGTCGGGGGTATCAGTACAGTAATTACGAAACGACAGTTAGGACTAAAGTAGCATCAGGACAGTACGATAATCGTCTCTTAACCTATTCTACGACAGAATTACAAGAAGCGGGATCATGGATTAATCCAGACTGGGATACGGACTATGACTATGCTGGGGCGGTTTTATTAACCAGTCGGTATCTTTTATCCGATGAACTTCCCCAAGAAGGGTTATTAAGTTGTGCCTTACTTTTGGCCACCGTCGAAAGACCTGAAAATAGATTACTTTGGGCAAGACGTTTTTACGAAGCGATCGCCAAACGAAAAGTGTCCCTAGCCACCCCAATTTTAGCTAACTTACGGGTTCCAGGGGGATCGTTGACCAGTTGTTTTATTTTATCCATTGATGACAACTTAGAGAGCATTTTTCAAGAGATTACCAATACCGCTAGGATCTCCAAAAATGGTGGTGGCGTTGGGGTGAATGTCAGTCGTATTCGGGCAACCGGTAGCTGGGTGATGGGTAAAAAGAATGCTTCTGGGGGCATTATTCCTTGGATCAAGTTATTAAATGATACAGCGATCGCCGTTAACCAAGGAGGAAGACGGGCCGGGGCCGTTACCGTTGGGGTGGATATTTGGCATTTAGATGTCCCCGAATTTTTGGAAATACAGACAGAAAACGGGGATCAAAGACGGAAAGCTTATGATGTATTTCCTCAGCTAATTTTGACCGATGAATTTATGCGTCGGGTGGAAAATAAGCAAGAATGGACGTTAGTTGATCCCTATGAAGTACGGGAGAAGTTGGGCATTGAGTTAGCAGAATTGTGGGGAGAAAAATTTGAGGAAGCCTATCGTTTAATTGAAGCAGAATTAGATAGAGAGATTACCCTTTATAAGCGTGTGAATGCCCGTGAACTGTTTAAAACTATTATGCGATCGCAGGTAGAAACAGGGATGCCTTATTTAGCGTTTAAAGATACCATAAATAAAGCTAATCCTAATAAGCACGTTGGTTATATTCCTGGGGTCAATTTATGCACGGAATCATTCTCTAATGTTACTCCTGGAAAAGAAGCACATTGTTGTTTAGCAGAAGGAACTAAAATTCTAACAGAACAAGGTTGGAAACCTATTGAGCAATGTGATAAGACTGAGGTTTTAGTTCCTTTTAAATCTGATGAAGATTTTACCCCAATTTATCATTTTGAAACTGCAAAGTTAATCGATAATGGTATTCGTGATATCTATCGACTCACCTTGAAAAATGGTCGTACCATTGAAGCAACAGGGGATCATAAATTTATCGTTCGTTTTGGTTCTCAAAATCACCATCGTCAATGGAGAGAATTAGATAATATTCAAATCGGTGATCGTGTCGAAATACAGGTTCCTGAGTGGCCATTACCTGAGTATCATCATGTTTCTCGTAATATCAAAGATGCTGCCATTGGTTGGTTAATTGGTGATGGATGGATTTTAGAGCGTTGTGTTGGTGTCTGTTTTGGGAAAACAGAATCGTTTGCTCAAGAAAAAGTTATTCAAGAGATGATCAACATACATCAACTAACAGAATGTCATCCTCAATCACCGAATAATAATCCTCCTCAGTTGCGAACTGATAAACGAACTGGGGTGAAATCTTGGTCTACAAGTAAAAAGTCATTTTACGACTATCTTTCCTCAGAATATGGACTGAATATTGCTAAGGGAGGAAATAAAAAACTGGGAAATGTTATCAAGTCTTTACCCCCCGATAGATTAGCGAGTATTCTTAGCGGTTTATTTAGTGCTGATGGCTGTGTTCATAATCCATCAAATGAAACTAATTACCCTGTAATACAACTATCTAGTTCTAGTTTAGATTTATTAAATGATGTCAGAGATAGTTTAGCTTGTTTTGGGATTCCCTCTACTATTGCCTTTTACTATATGTCAGATCGAGGAACTTCCCAGGGTAATCTTAATATTACAGGATGGGCTATAGAAAGATTTATGGAGATCATTGGGTTTGATCTTTGTCCTGAAAAAACGGAGAAATATTACGAAACCTATAAACCCAGAAAAAGCAAGAAATCAACTTTTCGTAGAACCTCAGAAGTTGTTTCAATTGAGTATGTTGGACAAAATCAAGTTTATGATCTTTATATACCTAATGGTCATCATTTTGTTGCTGAAGGAATTATTGTTCATAATTGTAATTTAGTAAGCTTGAATTTAGCTAATATTGAGGATGATGAACTGGATAATCTTTGTAATGTGTCTGTTCGTATTCTGGATAATACCATCGATATTACTAACCCTCCTTTTGAGGATGCTAAAGCACATAATGATAGATATCGGACTATTGGTGTGGGTTGTATGGGGTTAGCTGACTGGTTAGCTAAAAAAGGTTTAACCTACGAAAATTTAACAGAAATTAGCAACATATTTGAAGAGGTGGGTTATTGG
Source organism: Crocosphaera sp. (assembly GCA_030064955.1). Classification (GTDB taxonomy): domain Bacteria; phylum Cyanobacteriota; class Cyanobacteriia; order Cyanobacteriales; family Microcystaceae; genus Crocosphaera. The sequence goes on along the minus strand of JASJDW010000037.1, from coordinate 21,496 downwards.
TGTACCCATACTTCTATGGAGTTAGCAAAAGAAAGAAGTCCTTATGATGCGTTTGAAGAAAGTGACTGGAGTAAAGGGTTATTAATTGGTTCTAAACCCGTTAATTGGTTCGTTGAAAATGCTAATAAAAAAGAGCGTTGGGTACAGTTATCAGAAGATATCAAAACTTATGGTATTCGTAACTCTCATATTACTGCGATCGCCCCTAATACCTCCTCATCTTTAGTACAGGGTTGTACTGCGAGTATTCTCCCTGTTTATAGTCGTTTCTTCTATGATAAATGGGCAAAAGGAACCGTTCCTATTGCGCCTCCTTTTATTAAAGAAGCTTTCTGGTTTTATCACGAAAATAAGACCTTAGAGCAACAAAAAGTAGTCAAAGCGGTTTCTACCATTCAACAATGGATAGATACAGGAATCTCCATGGAATTATTGTTTAATTTGAATCAAGGTATTTACTTTCCCAATGAACCGGAACGGTGTTTGACAGCTAAAGATATTTTTGAGACGTTACTGTTAGCTTGGAAAGAAGGTTGTAAAGCGATATATTACGTTAGAACGGTGCAGAAAGACGACTTTAAGGAGTCTGATAATAATTGTACTGCTTGTGCTAATTAATTCCTTTCAGGTGGGCATTGCCCACCCTACTTAGGCATTTTGTCCACCTTGAGATTATTCATATATAATTCTGGCATTAATATCGTTTTGAATAACTTTCTCGTCAATATTTAGCCATCGACCAACTTTTAAAACCCATTTTCTTGATGATAAATCATTAGGATTATATTCAATTTGTTCTAAAGCTGATTCATAAACAAATGGATAAACCAAATTAATTTCTCTTTAATCGCAGTATAAATTCTTTCATAAGCTTTGATTTCTATATAATCATAACTATTTTCTATAATATTCAGATTCGTGTTGATTAAATATAATGCTTTTTTCCTTTCTATTTCCCATTGTTTAAATTTTTTATTTAGATATAAAATACCTAAAACAATTAATATAATGATGATAACTTCCATTTTTGTAGCTTTTTCCTAACATATACAAGTTTCCGCGTATAGAATACCCAAAAATGAAAAAAACCTAACAGTTCGTAGGGTGGGCAATGCCCACCTTACCACTAAACTAAGATAAAAAACAATCTAAAATAATCTCTAATAATATCTATTATTCACCAACATAATTTTTAATGTTATCAAAATTAGGAATTTTATCTAATTTTCCCTGACAAACACATCCCCAATTAGATGAATATCCATCTTTTTTAACCCAAGTATGAAAACTTGAATATAACCATAAATGAGGACAAGAAACCAAACCATGTTTAACTGGATTATAATGAATATAATTCAAATAAGTTTCTAACTCTGACTCATGTTGTATTGTATGTTCCCAAAAACGTCGTTGCCACACATTACTTTCACGGTGTTTTTGTCGAGAGAGAGAAACCGTCTTAGGTAAAGCGTTATTACCCCGAAATGATTTTGTAAATAGCATTTTAATTCGTCCAATGCGTTTAGAATAGTTTTGATCGCTAGGAGGTAGTATCCAAAGAAAATGAAGATGATCAGGTAAAATAACCGCACCAACAATATTAAAAGGCATCTCTTTTTTGACGGTTGTTACTGCTATACGAAGTTTATTAACATTCTCGGAATTAGCAAAATAAGGTTTTCTTTGATAAGTAACAATTGTAAAAAAATAGGTTCCACCAGGAACATAAAGACGACGATAATTAGACATAATATTTTACTCTAATTTTATCTTAGTAAGGTGGGCATTGCCCACCCTACTTATTTTATGAAATAGTGAGTCATGCTAAACGGTTATAAAGTTTGGCGTTTTTAGTAATAACATAATTAGCGACAGTTAAATCTCCAGTTTCAACCATCTCAGGTATATTGTCATCAGAAATTTGGTCTAATTTTTCTTTTAACGTTTCAGCATTTCTTTTTGTTGATAAAATATTTCTACTAATCATTTGGATAACTAAATTATCAATAGATTCTTCTGTAATTTCAGAAAGATATTCTAACTCCTTAAATAAAGATTCAGATATTTCTAGGTTTAATTGTTTGTTGGTCATGATTTCTCCTTAACTATCATCTCTGTAATTTTGAGCTAATTGAACTATAATGATAACATTTCTACTGTTGTTACTGTTGCTGAATCACAAATTGAGTGTTTAATGAGTAACGAAGTGCTTCATGTTATAATTTTAGAGTCAGCTTAGAACATTAAAATGATACTCATCAAAAGTAGAGGTCATTATGAAAATAAATTTATACGATAAAGATTACTATTTATGGTTAGAAGAAACCGCACAATTATTACGAGAGGGGAAGTTAACAGAATTAGATGTTAATAATTTAATTGAAGAAATAGAAGACATGGGAAGAAGTGAAAAAAAAGCAGTAAAAAGTAACTTAAAAATTCTTCTGTGTCACCTATTAAAATATAAATATCAACCTGAAAAGCGTTCAAGAAGCTGGTTATCTACTATTTTTGAACATCGGGACAGACTAGATGATGATTTTGCTGATAGTCCCAGTTTAAAACGCTATTTTGATGAAGTTTTTGAATCTTGTTATCAAAAAGCAAGAAAACAAGCATCAATTGAAACAGGTTTACCTTTAGAGATTTTTCCTATCAATTGTCCTTTTACTTTTGAACAAGTATTAAATATGGACTATTTACCTGAATAAAAATAGAGGCTATTATGAAAACAACTTTATACGATAAAGATTACTATTTATGGTTAGAAGAAACTGTACAATTCTTAAAAGAGGGAAAGTTAACAGAATTAGATGTTAATAACTTAATTGAAGAAATAGAAGACATGGGAAGAAGTGAAAAGAAAGCATTAAAGAGTAACTCTCGAATACTATTAATGCACCTCTTAAAATGGAAATATCAACCCAGTAAACGCTCAAACAGTTGGAAGAGTTCTATCATTGAACATAGGAAAAGAATTAGAGATAGTTTTGCAGATAGTCCTAGTTTAAAAGTTTATTTTGCTGATAATTTTGACTTATGTTATGAAGATGCTAAAGAATTAGCTGCCGCAGAAACAGGATTACCCATTGAAACATTTCCCGGTCAATGTCCTTTCTCCCAACAAGATACTTTGAACCCAAACTATTTACCCTAATAAAAAGAGAGGCTATTATGAAAACAACTTTATACGATAAAGATTACTATTTATGGTTAGAAGAAACCGTACAATTATTAAAAGAGGGAAAAGTTAAAGAATTAGATGTTAATAATTTAATTGAAGAAATAGAAGACATGGGAAGAAGTCAGAAAAATGCGTTAGAAAGTAACTTAATTGTCGTATTGATGCACTTACTAAAATGGAAATATCAACCAACTAAACAAAGCGGTAGTTGGCCTAGAAGTATCCGAGAACATAGAAGAAGTATTTTAAAAGCGTTGAGAAATAGTCCTAGTTTAAAACGATATTTTGAGGAAATTTTTGATGAAAGTTACCAAGAAGCAAGAAAACAAGCAGCCGATGAAACTGAACTTTCTTTAAATACATTTCCCGAAACTTGTCCTTTTAAAATTGAGCGAATTTTTGATTCTGAATACTTACCATAATACACATCTATGGGGAAAGCGGATTTGGTATCGGTGCTTCACTGCTCAACCAGACTGTTAGCTTCGAGTAATACTTCCCCTGCAATCAAGCGTTTAGCAGCATCTAGTAATACCTCTTCGATATAAGGCTTAACAAAATAACCCTTAGCCCCTCTTTCTGCTGCGATACGCTGCATTTTCTGCGCTCCACGGGATGTAATCATCGCAATAGGAATCTGGGAAAGTTTCTTATCTTCTTGCAGACGGGATAACAATTCTAATCCCGTCATTCTCGGCATTTCAATATCACAGAGGATTAACCCACAAGATAAACCCCCCCGTAATTTTTCCCAAGCTTCTTGACCATCTCTAGCCTGTTCTACCTCATATCCAGCTTTGGTAAAGCTCATAGACAACATTTCCCGAACCATGACCGAATCATCAATAATTAACACTAAGTTATTATCAAGGGAAGTCGGTTGTTGATCCGTTAAGGTTGTGTGGGAATCAATGTCTCGAGAGGGTTTCACTATGGGTTTTTTGGTGCTACCCGGTAATAAAATTTCTCCAGCTAACATCCGTTGGGCTGCTTCTATGAGGGTTTGATCGGGACAAGGTTTGGTAAAGTAAGCTGTTGCTCCCAGTTTGGCGGCAACTTTGCGGTGGCGATCTGCACCACGGGAGGTCAATAAGGCGACTGGTAAGGAGGAAAGACTGGGTTCTTTTTGTATATTGGATAAGAACTCTAACCCGTTCATGCGGGGCATCTCAATATCACAGAAGACCAGATCGCAGGGCAACCCGGAGCGTAGTTTTTCCCAAGCTTCCTGACCATCTCTAGCCTGTTGTACTCGATACCCTGACTTAGTAAAACTCAAAGATAACAATTCTCGCACCGTAATCGAGTCATCTACAATCAATACCGTAGGTTCAGCCTGTTCCTTATTCCAAGTATCAAACGTTGATTGTTGTTTTTGCCATAGTCCATTACCACTATCGGTGCGTAACCGTCCTTGGGCAATAGCAATCAATTCCAAAATATCTCCAATGGGCATGATAGTACCATCCCCTAATACTGTTGCCCCAGCAATACCGGCTGGTTTAGGAATGGGTCCTTCAATTTGTTTGATAACAATTTCTTGTTCTCCAATGACTTGATCTACTCGTATAGCGAGTAAAGTACCAGCCCCCCTTAAGATGACTAAAGACACTGTATCTTCTTCGTGTTTACCCCCATAAACACTACTACGCCCTAGCTTTCGATTATAAGACAACAGATTTTCGAGGGAATAAACTGTCAAACGTTGACTATTCCAGACCACAAATTGTTGTCCTGTTTCATCTTCCATTAAATCTCTAGGTAGATAGTCTTTCATATCTTCTACCCCATCCATGGGGAAGGCAATACGAGCGCGATCGCTGATACAACAGAGGGCTTTACTAATACTGAGGGTTAGGGGTAAACGAATGGTAAAGGTAGTTCCCTTACCGCGAGTCGAGTCGATGGTTACAGAACCGCGAATATCCCTTAAACTGGTACGAACCACATCTAAACCCACCCCACGACCGGCAAAATCATCCGCTTTGTCACGGGTACTAAACCCTGGATGGAAGAGAAAGTCATAAATTTCCGTTTCTGAGAGGAGATTCGCTTCTTCAGGACTAATGAGACCTTTTTCGATGGCTTTTTGTTTTACCCTTTCTGCATCGATACCCCCCCCATCATCGGCAACGGTGATTACGGTTTGGTTTCCTTGGAGAAAAGCTTGTAACTGAATTTGTCCTTCCCTGGGTTTGCCCTGTTTTTGTCTGATTGCCGGTTCCTCAATACCGTGGGTGATGGCATTATTAACCAAGTGGGTCATGGGATCATAAAGTTGTTCTAGGATCATCTTATCGATGAGAACGTCTCGGCCTTCAACTTGGAGTGTGGCTTGTTTTTGTAATTTTCTGGAGATTTCTCGAATGGCGCGGGGTAAGCGATCGGCGGTATTGGCAAAGGGAACCATGCGAGATTTGGTCATCCCTTCTTGTAGTTGAGTGGTCACTTGTCGCAAGTTACGGGAGACTTGTTCGGTTTCATCCACTAAAAATTGAATATCAGAAGCAGATTCCCGTACCCTAACAATAAGTTCAATCATTTCTTGAGAGAGTAAATGGAATCCGGTAAAGCGATCCATTTCGAGGGCATCTAAATCCCCATGCTCTCCATTATTCTCTAGGTTAACCCCATTGTGATTGTTATCATTGGTTCCTAAACTATCTGGCTGTCCGCTACGATTTTGATTACGACTGGCTAATAAAGCACCTTCGAGTAAGGTTCGTTCGTATAAATCTTGCATCCGTCCCCCCACGTCACTGAGATTATGGACTTGGTTGAGGAGGTTATCTAAGAATTGTCTGAGTCTTTCTTGATCCTGTTCTAAACTGTTGCGTTTAACTACCAATTCCCCAATCAAGTTACTGAGGTTGTCTAGTTGTTTGATGGGAACCCGCATGGTTTGCTCAAAGGCTTTCGTTTTGGTAGGACGGGTTAGCGATGCTCCAGAAAAGCGTTTTCCTGAAGATTGGGTAATGGTAGGAGATCCTCCCATAGTGCGATCGGCTTGTTCAAGGAGGGCTTCGAGATCTCCGAAATCATCATCTAAGTCCAGGTCTGATTCTTGCAAAACGGTTGCAACCTTAGATGGAGTTGAAGAGGATGCAGAAGGTAGGGGTTTGTCTTCAATTTTAGGAGGAGCAGCGATAAAGGCTGCTAATTCAGCAATGGTAGCTTCATCTAAAACCGTTTCGGTGGAGGAAGTGGCTGGTTGTGTGAGAAGTTGGTCTAGGGTTTCTAAAGGGGGATAAAAAGAGGAAATGACTGTGGGGGTTTTCTGAGAAGATTCAGTGGTTCCTAGTAGTTTTTGAAGTTCTGCCATCTGATTATCTTCAGCAAACTCCTCAAACGCAGAGGTCAAATCACTCAAAAAATCCTCATTCTTGTCTTCTGTGGTATCATTGGTTTCCCATTGTTCTGAGGCTTCATTTAATAAGTTAACCAGTTCTTCTTCTTCTGATGTTTTATTATCATTATCATAATTGTTTTCCCAAGTTATGTCGTCATTAAAAAGCTCACTTATTTCTTCGTCTGATGGTAAAGAGGACAGACCAAAACTATCCATTGAAGGATTGGAATTATCTTCAGTGGAACTAAGAGATAAGTCTTCTTCAAATAAATTGGCTAATTCGTCCAATTCCTCATTAGATTCTAAAAAATCTTCATCTTCGCCCAAGTTGTCAAAGAGTTGGGCAATATCTTCATCAAAGGATTCTTCGCTAAATTGATCTGAGTTAGAATAACGACTGTTCATGTCTGGGTCCTATGAGCTTGGGATGAGCGCCTCTTGGCTTTAGGATACCCAGTGTTATTAAAAAAATTATAATTGCTGAAGATTATTCTTCAATTCGATAGCCAAATTCTGCTAAACGTAAGTTAGACTGTCGCCATTGGGGTTCTACTTTCACAAAAAGTTTTAAATAAACGTCTCCTGCAATTAATTTTTGAATTTGTTCTCTGGCTGCGGTTCCAATGGCTTTAAGCATACTTCCTTTTTGCCCAATAACAATCCCTTTTTGGGAGTTTCTTTCAACATTAATGGCTGCAAAAATTTTAGTAATTTTGGCAGTTTCTTCTACTTTTTCAATCGTAACCGCAACGGAGTGAGGAATTTCTTGTCTAGTTAGTTGTAAAATTTGTTCTCTGATTAATTCTCCCATAATAAATCGTTCGGGTTGATCGGTAATTAAATCAGGGGGATAATAATAAGGGCCTGGATCTAATTGTTCAATTAAGGTATTTTGTAGGGTGTCTAAACCCTCTCCTGTGAGGGCAGAAAATTTAATCATTGGCCAGTTATAGTCTTGAATTAAATTAGCATACGTTTCATCGATTTCTTGGTAATTGGCGGGTTGTTGATCGCTTTTATTGAGTCCTAAAATAACAGGTTGATTAACGGTTTTTAACAAATCAATAATGTAGCGATCGCCTCCTCCTGATGCTAGAGAACTATCCACCACTAATAAAATAATATCCACAGAATTAATGGCGGTTTTAGCATTTTTAACGATGATTTTTCCTAAAGTATGATGAGGTTTATGAATTCCTGGGGTATCTACAAAAATAATCTGGGCTTTTTCTGTGGTTAAAATTCCTCGCAGTCGGTTACGAGTGGTTTGGGAAACGGGTGAAGTAATGGCTATTTTTTGTCCAATTAAGTGATTCATGAGGGTTGATTTTCCCACATTAGGACGGCCAATAATTCCGACAAACCCAGATTTAAACCCTTCTGGTGCAGTGGGAATTGTTGATAAATAACTTAAGTCTAGATTATCGCTCATTAGAATACATTTTTTGTTTGGATTATCTTTATTCTATCAAAAATTAATAAAGGAAAAATAGTTTTTTATGATTGAGTTAAAGATTAGTTAATAGATTTTTGGTTTCTTCTATTTGTTCTGTACTAAATCCAGCCATTTCTAAATGATTTAAAAAATTTATTTGACGATAACGACTATCTAACGCTATGGCTTTTTGATAAGTTCTTTTGGCTAAGTCTAAATCATTCTTTTGCTGATAAACTAAAGCCAATGCTACCCAAGGATGAGGGTTATTTGGTTCAAGTAGAGTTGCTTGTTTGCCGTGAAGTTCTGCTTGTGAAGTTTGTTGTAAACGATGATAAGCTAAACTTAAATTATAGTGAGCTATTTCATTGTCTGGTTTTAAATTAATTGCTTTATTATGAGTTTCTACTGCTTTCTCTAAATCATTATTCACTAAATAAACAATTCCCAAAGCGTTTAAGGCGGGAATATGATTGTTATCCACTTTTAAAGCATTTTGTAGAGTTTTTTTAGCCATATCTCCTTGCTTGTTTAAATGATAAGTCCATCCTAAAATCACTAAACCAGATAAATTTTGCGGATCAAGACTAACAGATGCTTCTAAAGCGTTAATCGCTTTTTGTATTTGTCCTTGTTGACGATAGTTTAATCCCATTTCTCTAAAACTAGCAGCTTTTTTCTTGTCTTCAGGAGATACAGGTTTAATAGTAGGAGTTGGAGAAGAAACGATAATAGGAGAAGATTCTACAGATGGAGATGGTATCTTATTTTTACAACTAATACAGATAGGAATAATAACAGAAAAAAGGAGAAGAAAATAAGTTTTATATTTAGTCATAGTTTGAGTCATTATTTAACTTTATATAGGATCATTATTGCATTCCTAAAACCACACTAGCTAAAATAGAAGCCGAATGGTACAAACTCTTCTAGTTTTAGGAGTTAGGAGTTAGGAGTTCGGGAGTTCAAGAGGGCAGGCTTCGCCCGATGCTCCCCAGCAGAAGTTGAATATTAGGTGTACCTCATGAGTCCAGGAAATGCTATATACTATCTATCTCAATTGTATAATAGGATTTTAAGTATTTAATTACTGCATTCCTAACACAACACTGGCTAAAATAGCAGCAGCAGCAGTTACTAATACGCCTAAAGAGACATTAAGTTGTTGTTTATTAGCTTCTTGAAAAGCTTCAATTTGTTGTTTATTAGCTTCCTGGAATGCTTCTACTTCTGCACGAATAGAATTAATTTGAGTTTCTGAGGTTTGGCGATATAAATCTATTCTTTCAGACAAGAGTCTATTATCTTGATCAACTTTTCTTTCTAGAGTATTCAGTCGTACATCTAAATTATCTAGCTTATTAATAATAGTTTCAAATTCTCGTTCAGTCATAATCTTTAGAAAGCTACTTTAATTTTCATCGGGTATGATGGAAGATATACTATCTATCTCAATTGTATAATAGGATTTCGAGTATGTAATTACTGCATTCCTAAAACCACACTGGCTAAAATAGCAGCAGCAGCAGTTACTAATACGCCTAAAGAGACATTAAGTTGTTGTTTATTAGCTTCTTGAAAAGCCTCTATTTGCTGCTTATTTGCTTCTATTTGTTGTCTATTAGCTTCTTGGAATGCTTCCATTTGTTGTTTATTAGCTTCCTGGAATGCTTCTACTTCTGCACGAATAGAATTAATTTGAGTTTCTGAGGTTTGGCGATATAAATCAATTCTTTCAGACAAGATTCTATTATCTTGATCAACTTTTTTTTCTAGAGTATTCAGTCGCACATCTAAATTATCTAGCTTATTAATAATGGTTTCAAATTCTCGTCCAGTCATAATATTTAGAAAGCTAGTTGAATATTTATGGTACATGATGGAAGATGCTCCATCTATCTCAATTGTCTAATAAGATTTTAAATGTTTAGTTAGTGGATTCCTATTAAATTAAAACTCGGTGTTTGAAAAGCATTGATGAGAATTTGCATCGACTCTTTTGCTTGGTCTGCATACACTCGTTTAAATAAGAGAGTATATGATTCTAACAGCATACACTAAACAGGACATATTTGTAGTTTTTGTCCTAACAATGAATTCTTGCTTTAACACTAAATCGATACTTTCCATTTGAGGATTTATGCCAGATATCATCAAGTTCTAATAATGTCTGATACTGTAGTTTCTCAACTTCACCACTTTAACATAACTAAAATTTGACATTGTTCACAATATGAAATAATGGATCACATTGAACAAAAAGCACAAGAGAAACGTTTAATACCCGAAATTTTGGAATCTCTTTTGAATAAAGATGAATAATAGAAACCTTATGACCTAATTATCAGTCACCAAAAAAGAGCATTCACCCCAAGAACACTATATTATGATCATTAAAGGGTTTTGGCCTTGGAAGCGACTACGCCAACTAACAAAATTTATAACACTATTTAGCTTCTGTTTCCTTTTAACAGTCGCTTGTAACCAACAACCAGACACCACTCCTTCTCCTACTGCTACCACAACAGGCGATCGCATTACCATCGGAACCACGGCCCAACCCCGTACCATTGATCCAGCGGATAGTTACGAAATGTCCGGACTGACGGTGATCTATAATCTCAGTGATACCCTCTACACCTATGAACTGGGTACTACCACCTTAACCCCTCAACTGGCCACAGAAATGCCGACGGTTAGCGATGATGGCCTAACCTACACTATTCCCCTACGAGAAGGGGTCACTTTCCACGACGACACTCCTTTCAATGCAGAGGCCATGGCTTTTTCTTTGGAACGGTTCATGAATAATGGGGGTAAACCTTCCTTCTTATTGGCTGATACTATCGACACTGTAGAAGCCACAGGGGAGTATGAGTTAACCATTACCCTAAAAGAACCTTTTTCCGCTTTTCCTGCCCTTCTCGCCTTTCCTGGGGCTTGTGCAGTATCTCCTCAAGCTTACGAAGTAGGGGAAGGTAAGTTCATTCCTGATAACCTGGTGGGGACTGGCCCTTATAAACTGAATAATTTTAGTAGTGATTCGGTACAATTGGATGTTTTCGAGAACTATTGGGGAGAAAAGCCAAAAAATAAAGGCATTGATTTACAAATTTATCCCACCAACCCGGCTAACCTCTTCAATGGGTTTCGGACTCAAGCAGTGGACGTGGCCTATCAGTCTTTAACCCCAGAACAAGTTCTACAATTACAAAAAGAAGCAGACTCAGGAAACGGTCAAGTGATCGAAAATCCCGGAACAGCTATTTCTTTCATGGCGTTGAATGTGCAAACAGAGTTTGTTCAACAGAAACCGGTACGACAAGCGATCGCATCTGTGATGGATCGTCAACTCCTCAATGAACGCATTCTCAAAGGTCAAGGGGAACCTCTTTATAGTATGATTCCAGTGGCTTTTGAAGCGTCTAAACCGGTGTTTCAAGAGCGTTATGGGGACAATGATAAAGAAGCAGCCAAAAAGCTTCTAGAAGAGGCTGGTTTTTCTGCTGATAACCCTGCTACGGTCGAAATTTGGCATTCTTCTGGTTCTGTTAATTCAAGTCAAGTAGCTGCTATTCTTAAGAGTTTAGCGCAACGAGATTTAGGGGGAATGTTACAATTTGTTCCTAATAGTATTGCGTCGGCTGCATTCTTTAAAAATTTAAGTCAAGGGTTATATCAGTCCACTTTATCTAGTTGGTATCCTGACTTTTTAGACGCTGATAATTATATTTATCCGTTTCTTGATTGTGCCAAAGGTTCACCGGAACAAGGATGTGTTGAAGGAGGTTCCCAAAGTCAAGGATCATTTTATTATAACGAAGAAGTAAATCAATTAATTGCCCAACAAAGACAGGAATCAGATCCCCAAAAAAGACAAGAAATTTTTGTGAAAATTCAAGAGATTTTAGCTGAAGATGTCCCTTATATTCCCCTTTGGCAAACGAAAGAATATGCTTTCGCCCAAACTAATATTAATGGGGTAACGATTAATCCCAGTCAAACCTTCCCCTTTTGGACAATTAATCGAACTTAAATATACACTATCGGCGATGGTTTGTGCATAGTCTTCGTCCAAAACCCCTATTCTCTCCACGTTCTCTTCAGCGATCGCTGATCACGATGAGAAAGAAACCTGTAAAGTAGATAAAAGTCAATTCTGCTTAGAGAGATAGCTGATATAGCAATTTGCATGAATATATTAACATCAACCTTGTCTGTGATAAACTTCTATTTTCCTGTCCCTTTACTGGCAACAGCAGCAGAAGGAGAAACTACTGACGGTTCCCTGGTGTTAGCCAGTGTTCTCCTGAGTTTAGTGGTGATCTACTTTGCCAGTAAATTAGGGGGTGAAATTTGTTTTCGGATTAATCTTCCTCCGGTGTTAGGGGAACTGGTAGGAGGTGTGGCCGTTGGTATATCGGCCTTGGGGTTATTAGTCTTCCCAGAGGGTGGTTTCAATGCCACTGACTCCCTATTGATGCAGTTTTTGCAGTTAACCACCGAAGTCACCCCAGAGGGCTTAGAAGCTGTCTTTTCCTCCCAAGGAGAAGTGATTTCTGTCCTCTCAGAATTAGGGGTAATTATCCTCCTGTTTGAAATTGGCTTAGAATCTGACTTAAAAGAGTTAATTCGGGTCGGTCCTCAAGCAGCTATCGTGGCAGTGGTAGGCGTGGTAACACCTTTTGCGTTAGGAACCCTAGGTTTAGTTTATCTGTTTAATATTCCTATTGTTCCTGCGGTGTTTGCGGGGGCTGCTTTAACCGCCACCAGTATCGGTATTACTGCTAAAGTATTAGCAGAATTAGGTCGTTTAAGTTCCTCTGAAGGACAAATTATTATTGGGGCTGCGGTTTTAGATGATATTTTAGGCATTATCGTCTTAGCGGTAGTGGCCAGTTTAGTCAAAACAGGGGAAATTCAAGTTTTCAATATCCTTTATCTGATTGTAAGTGCTGCTATTTTCCTCATCGGTGCAATTCTTCTGGGTCGTTTTTTAAGTCCTTTATACGTCAAATTAGTGGATGAAATGAAGACCAGAGGGCAACTCTTATTGGTATCTATCTGTTTTGCCTTTGTGCTGTCCTATATTGCCCAAATCATTCAATTAGAGGGGATTCTGGGTTCCTTTGCTGCGGGTTTAGTCCTAGCAGAAACCACCAAACGTCACGAACTTGAAGAATTGATTGCACCCATTTCTGACATTTTTGTACCCATTTTCTTTGTCTGTGTCGGGGCAAAAACAGATTTAAGTGTCCTCAACCCTGCTATTCCCAGTAACCGAGAAGGCTTAATCTTAGCAGTATTTTTAGTTGTTGTGGCTATTATTGGTAAAGTGGTCACTGGTTTTACCATTTTAGGAAAACCCGATCTCAATAAACTAGCGATCGGTGTAGGGATGATTCCTCGGGGAGAAGTGGGTTTAGTTTTTGCCGGTGTCGGTTCGGCCAGTGGGGCCCTATCCCAGTCCACTGAAGCAGCTATCATTATGATGGTTATCTTGACTACTTTTTTAGCTCCCCCGTGGTTAAGAATTGTTTTTAAAGAACCGGCTGTTAGTCCACAAAAACAGGAAAGTAGCTAAGTAACAAGGTATGGGGAGACTCGGAAAAATATTAATGTTTTGCTCTTCGGTCTCCTTTGGTCTCCCCCGATCAATTCAACTAATACTATATTGTGATGATTTTTCATAAAGACCCACAAAGTATTATCTAGATCGGGTCGAAATCACGCTACTCTAGAAACAGAAAGCAAAGCAGGACAAGATTATTATGGGTTTAACTAATCTTATCAAAGTCTTGTTAATTGAGGATAACCTGGCAGAAGCTAGACTCTTGCATGAAGTGCTAAAAGGGGCAACAAGGCAAGAATTTCAGTTATTTCATGAAAAAAGGCTACAAGATGCTCTAAAACAACTAGAAACTCAAACATTCAATATAATATTGCTCGACCTAACCTTACCTGATAGCCAAGGGTTAGATTCTTTGGTTCCTATTACTAATAAGAATTCTCATATTCCTATTGTGGTCTTAACTAATATAAATGATGAAGAATTAGCCTTAGAAGCAGTTAGAAAAGGAGCGCAAGACTATCTGGTAAAACGTCATATTACATTAGATATTTTAGTGCGTTCAATTTGTTATGCCATTGAACGTAAACAGATGGAAGAAAAATTAAAAGAAGTGAATCAAGCACTAGAAAAAAGAGTAGAAGAAAGGACAACTCAGTTATTAAAAGCTCAAGAATTAAATCAATTAAAATCTGAATTTGTGTCGATGCTTTCCCATGATTTTCGTAATCCTCTTAATACAATTTTATTATCAGCAGGATTATTAGAAGAAAGTCATGATCAATTACCCAGAGAGCAACAATTACTCTATTTTCAAATGATTCGTAACGCTGTTCAAGATATGAATCAACTCCTCAGTGAAGTTTTATTATTAGGAAAAGCTGATTCTGGTAAATTAAAACCGAATTTTAATGAACTTGATCTTAAAGAATTTTGTCAACAAATTATTCATTCTTTACACCTCTCTTTTGAAGAAAGTAGTCAAATCATTCTAAATTTTGACGGCGATTTCCAAAGTAACTTGGAATTATGGGATGAAAAGTTATTATGGCACATTTTACATAATTTGTTAAGTAATGCCCTAAAATATTCCCCTGAAGGGGGTAAAATTTTTGTGGATATTCTTGCTGAAGAAAAATCTGTGACTTTTCGGGTTAAAGATCAAGGAATTGGTATTTCCCAAGCTTCACAAAAACATCTTTTTGAACCCTTTTATCGTGCTGATAATGTAGAAAATATTTCAGGAACGGGGTTAGGTTTATCCATCGTTCGTAAATGTGTAGAAGCTTATGAAGGAAATATCTTCGTAGAAAGTCAGTTAGGGAAAGGGACAACCTTCACAGTAATTTTACCCCGACAGCAACCACTTATGAGTAAAATGGAGAAAAGCATAGAACCAATATGATCATGAGTTGGGTATTATGACTAAACAAAAAGATTCTCATCCTAGCGAATTTACTCGCACTCCTCCTTGGGGAAGAGTTACCATGTTAGAAGAAGGACCCCGTTATCGTATTAATCGAATTGAAGTCAACCCTGGACAACATATTAGTACCCAAATGCACTATCATCGTAGTGAACATTGGATTGTTGTTTCAGGAACAGCCAAAGTTATTTTTGATGGACAAGAACACCTTTTAAAACAGAAAGAGTCTACCTATGTTCCCATGAATACCCGTCACCGAGTTGAAAACCCTGGAGTCATTCCTTTAGTCATGATCGAAGTACAAAATGGAGAATATCTAGGGGATGATGATATTATTCGGTTTACAGAAGAAGAAACTACTAAGTAAAGTATTTTGATAACAACACAACCCTAAGAACAGACGAATTGTTGAGCAATATTCTCTTATTCAAGGTCTTAAGAAAATGTGTATTTTAGCAATTATATTATCAGAAATCAGATAAAATAAGATAGGGAACTTTGGGTTAAAATAAGCGCGACTCGAAGCATATTTAAGATCAGGGAAGCAGGAAAAATGAAGATAAAAGTCTTAATGACTGTACTTCTGTTGATCCTTGTTTTGTCGTTCATGAATGGTTCTAAATCTGACCTAAAAACTAGATTATTAATGACACGGGAATGTATAGGTTGTTATCTAGAAAATGCAGATTTACAACAGTTAGATTTAGAAGGAGTTAACCTAGAAAATGCTAACTTGAAACACGCTAATCTTCATGAAACTAAGTTAAATAAAGCGAATCTCAAGAATGCTAATTTACAACAAGCAAGGTTAACAGACGCTCAATTAAAACAAGCAAATTTCACCAAAGCTAATTTGTTTGAAGCTAACTTATCTAAAAGTAACTTAGAAGAAGCGATCTTACAAGAAGCAAATCTCATTAATGCTAATCTTGAAAAAAGTATTATGAAAAAAGCTGATTTTCGTCAAGCTTTATTGACAGGCAGTAAGCTATGTAATGCTAACTTAGAAGGAGCTAATTTAGAGAAAGCTGATCTATCAACCTATCAAGAATTACCCACTTTATTAAATCGGGTTAATCTCAAAAAAGCTACTTTAAAACAAAGTAATTTAGAATCAGCGTGGTTAGTTAAAGCTAGACTCACCGAAGCCAACTTACAAGATAGTAATTTAACCTATGCTAACCTCAAAGGTGCCAATTTAGCAGGAGCAAATCTAAAACAATCAAAATTAAATTATGCCATTTTAGATCAAGTGAATTTCTGTGGTACAATTATGGGCAATGGAGCAATTTCTTTGAAAGGATGTTCAGTTCAGGGAATTTATGATTTCTCCCCTATTAATTATCGCAAGTATTACTCTATTAGTCGCCGTTTCAATTAACATACTTTTTAAAAGTGATTATGGTTGGTTTAATCGCCTACGTCGACCCCAATGGCTAACCTTTGAATGGGCGATTCCTTTCATTTGGATGTTTATTTTTATTTGTGGGGTTTACTCAGCTTATCAACTTTGGATAAAACAACCAGGCACAAGGGAAACTTGGCTATTCATGTCAGGCTATTTATTATTAGAACTTTTAATTATGGCTTATACCCCTGTTATGTGTAAAATCCGTAGCTTACAAGTAGGAACCATCATCGGTGCAACGGGTTTCTTTTGGGGGTTAATTCTAGCTGCTTTACTGTGGCCAATTTCAAGAGAATCAGTCTTTTTATTGATACCCTATTTATTATGGAGTCCCATTGGAACTTATGTTACTTGGGAAATGATTTCCCTCAATCCTTTAGATAAATAATTAATCAATTAATAATTGATAATTGAGAATTTTAAGCTTTATCTATAGTCTCATGGTGTGTTCTTTTTGTGTTAAAATAAGAAAGAATAAACGATTTAAAATGATTGGCATTAATACTAAACTTTTTCTGTCAATTTTTAAGCCAACCATCCTTTAAACTGTCTCTGTTAACGGAGTTAAAACACTTATGACCATCCCTCAAGATAGAATTATCCCCACAGACTTGAGTAATGAAATGTCCCGTTCTTATTTAGAATACGCTATGAGCGTTATTGTGGGACGAGCATTACCCGATGCTAGGGATGGTTTAAAGCCCGTTCATCGTCGTATTCTCTACGCCATGTATGAACTGGGTTTAACTCCTGAACGCCCCTTTAGAAAATGCGCCCGTGTGGTGGGGGAAGTGTTAGGTAAATATCACCCTCACGGTGACACAGCCGTATATGATGCCTTAGTTCGCATGGCCCAAGACTTTTCCATGCGCAGTCCCTTGATCGAAGGCCACGGAAACTTTGGATCGGTGGATAACGATCCTCCCGCAGCTATGCGTTACACCGAATGTCGTCTGCAAGCGTTATCTACCAACGCCTTACTACGAGATATTGAAGCGGATACCGTCGACTTTGCCGATAACTTTGATGGATCGCAACAAGAACCCATCGTCTTACCCGCCAGAATACCTCAACTCCTCCTCAATGGTTCATCTGGTATCGCTGTGGGGATGGCCACCAACATTCCTCCCCATAACCTAGGGGAATTAATTGACGGAACCATCGCTTTAATTCATAACCCAGAATTAACAGAAAAAGAACTCATTAAAATTATTCCTGGCCCCGACTTTCCCACCGGCGGACAAATCTTAGGCCGATCCGGTATCCACGACGCTTACATGACCGGACGGGGTTCTATTACCATGCGAGGGGTTGCCGAGATAGAAACCCTTGAACAACGGGGACGACCAGATCGCGAAGCCATTATCATCACCCAACTCCCCTATCAAACCAACAAAGCAGGTTTAATTGAACGCATCGCTGACTTAGTTAATGATAAACGCATCGATGGCATATCCGATATCAGGGATGAAAGCGATCGCGACGGAATGCGAGTGGTGATCGAACTCAAACGAGACGCTTACCCTAGAGTTGTCCTCAATAACATCTATAAACAAACCCCCGTACAAGGGAACTTTGGGGCAAATATGTTAGCCTTAGTTAACGGCGAACCCCAACTGTTGACCTTAAAAGACTTTTTACAGGTTTTCCTCGAATTTCGTGTTGAAACCATTACCCGTCGTACGCAATACGAACTGCGTAAAGCAGAAGAACGGGATCACCTCTTACAAGGGTTACTCATTGCCCTGGATAACTTAGATGCCGTTATTCAACTGATTCGTGCAGCAGCCGATAGTACCACCGCCAGAGAACAATTAGTTGAACAGTTTGGCCTCTCTGCTGTGCAAGCAGATGCTATTCTACAGATGCAACTCCGTCGGTTAACCGCCCTAGAAGCAGAAAAAATTCACGCCGAACACGAAGAATTACAGCTAAAAATTGCCGATTTAAAAGACATTCTAGCGCGACGGGAACGCATTGAAGCCATTATCGAAGAAGAATTAACCCAGATTAAAACCATTCATGCTACCCCACGACGCACTGAAATTGTTCACGATGACGGAGAAATTGTCGATACCGACCTCATTGCTAACGAACAAGCCATTATTCTCCTCACAGAACAAGGTTATATCAAACGGATGCCTGTGAGTACCTTTGAAGCGCAACAACGGGCTACCAGAGGGAAAGCAGCAGCAAAAATTAAAGAAGATGATGTGGTTGAACACTTTTTAACCTGTTGCGATCACGACCAAGTGCTGTTTTTTAGCGATCGCGGGGTTGTTTATGCGGTGAATGCTTATCAAATACCCGCCGCTTCTCGAACGGCGCGAGGTATCCCCATTGTTCAAATGTTACCTATTCCCAAAGATGAGAAAATTACCTCTATCGTTGCAGTGAGTGAGTTCAGTGAAGACGTTTTCTTAGTAATGTTAACCCGCAACGGTTACATCAAAAAAACAGCCCTTTCCGCCTTCAGTAATATTAGAACGAATGGACTCATTGCTATTTCTCTCGGAGATGGAGATCAACTGCGATGGGTGAGACTAACCAGAGAAGAAGATAGTATTGTTTTAGGAACTCGTAAAGGCATGGCTATTCATTTTCATGCGGATAACCAACAACTGCGACCTTTGGGACGGGCAACCAGAGGGGTAAAAGCCATGAAGTTGAAGAAAGGCGACGAATTAATTAGCATGGATGTGCTACCCTCTCAAGTTACCGCAGGAATGGAAGATACAGAGGACGATGAAGACATTTTAGACAACGAAACCGAAGAATTAATGGAAGAAGAAACCACTGTTGGTCCTTGGATCTTAGCTATTACCAACGGAGGTTATGGGAAGCGGGTTCCTATTTCCCAGTTTCGTTTGCAAAAACGCGCGGGAATGGGCGTTCGGGCTATTAAGTTTAAATCAAAAACCGATTGTTTAGCCTCCCTTCATGTGGTGAATGCAGAGGATGAATTAATGATTGTTTCTAACCGAGGGATTATTATTCGTCAAGCTGTGGATGCTATTTCCCTACAGTCTCGCGCTGCCACTGGGGTTCGGGTGCAACGGTTAGATGATGAAGATGCGATCGCTGCGGTTGCCTTGGTTCCTCCGGCCCCTGAAACGGAAGGAGAAGAGGAAGGAGAAGAAATGGTGAGTGAATGATATTGGGTAGGGTGGGTAGTTCACCAATTAATAATTAGGTGGACATTGTGTCCACCTAACCAAGATAAAATTAAGCTTCATCTAATGCTGCAATACCAGGTAAAGTCTTACCTTCAAGCAGTTCTAAACTTGCACCACCACCTGTCGAAATATGGCTCATTTTATCAGCAACGCCAACCTTTTCAACCGCAGCAACAGAGTCACCCCCACCGATAATAGTAGTCGTTCCAGTACCCGTTAATTCTGCTAAGGTATTAGCGATCGCTTCAGTTCCAGCAGCGAATTTTTCAAATTCAAATACCCCCATCGGGCCATTCCAAATAACGGCTTTACACTCAGATAAAGCCTTCTTAAACACTTCAACGGAGTCAGGACCAATATCTAACCCCATCCAACCGTCTTCAATGTTTTCAATACTTGCAACTTTAGCGTTTGCATCCTTCGCAAAGTTATCCGCTAAAACCACATCGGTAGGCAGTAATAATTCCACTCCTTTTTCTTTAGCTTTAGCTTCTAAAGATTTCGCTAATTCTAACTTATCTTCTTCCACTAAAGACTTACCTACACTGAGGCCACGGGCCTTATAAAAAGTAAAAATCATGCCCCCACCGATGAGCAATTTATCACATTTATCTAATAGGGTTTCAATCACACCAATTTTACTAGAAACCTTAGAACCGCCAATAATAGCAGCTAAAGGACGTTGGGGGTTTTCAATAGCAGCTTGTAGATACTGTAGTTCTTTTTCAATCAAATAACCAGCAACACTAGGACTTAAGTAGTGGGTTACTCCTTCAGTAGACGCATGGGCGCGGTGGGCAGTTCCAAAGGCATCATTAACGTATAAGTCTGCGTTACTTGCTAACTGCTTAGCAAACTCAGGATCATTAGCTTCCTCTTCTGCATGGAAACGAAGATTTTCCAATAAAGCAACCTGACCATTTTCCAACTTAGCAATGGCTGCGGACACGGAGTCACCAACACATTCATCACACATGGTGACTTCTTGCCCTAATAACTCTGATAAACGAGTGGCTACAGGGGCTAAACTCATGCTGTCAACAACTTTACCCTTGGGACGGCCCATGTGGCTACAGAGGATAACTTTTGCCCCATTGGTGATTAATTCTTTGATAGTGGGTAAAGCTGCACGAATACGAGTGTCATCGCTGATAGTTCCATTGTCCAAAGGAACGTTAAAATCAACCCGTACTAATACGCGCTTTCCTGCGAGATCCGCTTCCGATAAATTAGCAACAGTTTTCTTAGACACAGTCAATATCCTCCAATGATAGCTGAATGATGCTTAAAAAAAGATTAAATCAGCTTGGGCTTAAATACAACCACCCCCGACCCCAACAGATAATAAAATAGAGATGGGGGCAAGCGATCGCGTTGTTGCTGATTGTACCTGAATCGGTATCCAGGAGAAAGATAAGTTATGTTTAAGACAATTTTGTTCCCGGTAGATCAAAGTCGAGAAACCCGTGAAGCTGCTGAAACGGTGACTAATTTAGTCAAAACCTATGATAGTCGTTTAATCTTGTTATCAGTGGTGGAAAAAACCCCTGATGGCCAAGGGATTTCCCAAGGAGGGATTATGACTTCTGCTGAGGCCGTCGCCCAATTATTACAAGGGGCCCAAGCTTTGTTTGCAGATCGAGGGGTTGAAGCAGAAATTATTGAACAGGAAGGTAAACCCCCGTTTGTCATTTGTGATGTGGCTGATGAAAAGAATGTAGAGTTAATTGTCATGGGATCACGGGGACTCGGATTAACGACTGAAGGGGCTTCGGAGAGTGTTACTAATTTAGTGATTAATCTTGCCCCTTGTCCTATTTTGATTATTCCGTGACGACTCCCGACACCGACCCTAAGAAGGTACGGTGCGGGCTTCTCCAAATCTCGAAAGATAGAGAGAACTTCCTTTGAGATAAGATCAGTATTAGAATCAACTATTACTGGCTTAC
>JASJDW010000294.1 GCA_030064955.1 Crocosphaera sp. | reverse complement strand
TTTCAATCTTGTTGTTTAAATGATTTAGTAAGTGATTTGATCGAAGAATTTTCCGAACTTGCTACAATGACTAATATTGACCTCATTGAACAAATTCCTGATCAAGAAATTTATGTTTTAGGAGATGAGTCTCAACTGTATCGTTTAGTTTCAAATTTAATTGCAAATGCTATTCAATATACACTGAATAGAGGTCAAGTCGTTGTTAGTTTAAAGACAAAAGAAAGCTGGGTATTGATTGAGATCAAAGATACAGGAATTGGAATTGCTAAAGAAGGACAAAAGCGAATTTTTGAGCGATTTTATCGTGTGGATAGTAACCGCGATCGCAAAACTGGAGGAACTGGGTTAGGGTTAGCCATTGCCCAAGCCATCGCCCATCATCATCAAGGTCATCTTACCGTTAAAAGTCAACTGGATAAAGGTAGTTTATTCACGATTTATTTACCAAAAAAAAAGTTTGGTAAAAGTGAAAACTTGTACCAAACCTATCAATATTATTGATTGTTCTTTACGCTACAGTTAACGCCTCTTGGATGGTTTTATTGTAAATAATCCGTCCAGGAGTGGTACGAATAAACTGAGAAACCGCCTCACCGTCTATTTCCCTAACCCGACGTTCCCGATAATGTTTAACCACACTACCATCGTCTAGGGTTTCTGTTTTTAAGACTTCGTTATCGGGTTTATCGGTGACAACTTCCTCGTTGGGATCTTCACTACGCAACCAAACATAAGCGTGTAAGTCCACCAGTCCCTGTTCAAACGCTTTAACTGCGTCGTTGATATTGCCAAAATAACGTCCGCTTCCTTTTTGGGCGTTGGGATTTTCTGCGGTTAAATAATAACAGCCTAATACCATGTCCTGAGAAGGGGCAACAATAGGTTTACCGGTTGCAGGAGACAGGATATTATGGCAAGCTAACATCAATAGTCTAGCTTCCGCTTGGGACTCTAAGGAGAGGGGGACGTGAACCGCCATTTGATCCCCATCAAAGTCAGCGTTAAACGCCGGACAAACTAGGGGATGTAGCTGAATGGCACGACCTTCAACTAAAATGGGTTCAAAGGCTTGAATCCCTAGACGGTGTAAGGTTGGGGCGCGGTTTAGTAAAACAGGGTGTCCCGTAATCACTTCTTCTAGGACATTCCAAACACTGGGATCCCCTTTAACAATCAGCTTTTTGGCCGCTTTAATATTGTTGACCAACCCTAAGCGAATGAGACGATGAATCACAAAGGGTTGGAAGAGTTCGATGGCCATTTCACGGGGTAAACCACACTGATAAATCTTCAGTTTTGGCCCCACCACGATCACAGAACGACCGGAATAGTCCACCCGCTTTCCTAACAGGTTTTGACGGAAACGACCTTGTTTCCCTTCAATAATATCGGATAAAGACTTCAAGGGACGATTATTAGCTCCTACTACGGTTCGGCCCCGTCTTCCGTTATCTATTAAAGCATCAACGGCCTCTTGTAACATCCGTTTTTCGTTACGGACAATGATTTCCGGCGCGAGAATCTCCTGTAAGCGGGCTAAACGGTTATTACGGTTAATCACCCGTCGATAAAGGTCATTGAGGTCTGAGGTGGCAAAACGACCCCCATCTAACTGTACCATGGGGCGTAAATCTGGGGGAATGACGGGGATAACATCTAATACCATCCATTCGGGTAATGACCCGGTAGCGATAAAGTTATCAATGACTCGTAAGCGTTTAATTAGTTTAGCCCGCTTCTGTCCTTTACTTTGGGCGATTTCTTCCCGTAAGGTTTCCGCAATCTCTTCTAGGTTCATTTCTTGCAGCAGACGTTGAATGGCTTCTGCACCAATACCCACTTCTATGCCATATAAGTCGGAATCTTCGGCATAAATTTGATCTTCGATTTCAATCCATTGATCTTCGGTTAAGAGTTGCTTATAACTTAAATTACTGGCATTTCCTGGCTCAAGCACCACATAGGCGTTAAAGTAAACAATCTGTTCTACATCCCGCAAAGCCATATCCAGCAAAATACTCATGTAACTGGGAATGCCTTTGAGGTACCAAACATGGGTAACAGGGGCTGCTAGTTTAATATAGCCCATGCGATGGCGACGGACGCGGGATTCGGTAACTTCTACCCCACAGCGTTCGCAGACAATACCTCGGTGACGAACCCGTTTATACTTACCACACCAACATTCCCAGTCTTTCGATGGACCAAAAATCCGCTCACAAAATAGTCCGTCCATCTCGGGTTTTAAGGTTCTGTAGTTGATGGTTTCAGGTTTGGTAACTTCTCCGACTACAACCCCGTTAGGAAGGGTTCTCTCTCCCCACTGACGAACGCGTTCCGGGGAAGCTAACCCAATTTTTACATAGTCGAATCTTGTATCTTGTGGTGGTTTCATGTTTGATGGTTCTCAACAATAGAAAAAAGGATTGATTTTCAATCTTTCTGGGCGAAAGTGGCTAAATGTCTCATTATTAGCCAAGGCTGTTGCCTCGGAAGGAACAGGGAATAGGCAACAGGCAACAGTATCTATATCTTAAAAAGTATGAGGTTCAATGGTACAACAGTAGGATAAGTCTTGAGATCAATCAAAACTCTTGAAATTTGATGATGAAGCAATACGATATCATACACATTTTTGGTTATGCAGATCAATATCATAACTGTAAAATGGCTTCTTTGTTAACCTTCCAAGGTTTTTGTCAAGAGTTTGTTGACAAAATTTAACACTTTTGTTACATTATTTAACATAGGGACAGTAAACAAAATCTTAATTTACAGGGGCTTTGTTTGCGATCTAGAATCGTGTGATTTCGGTATCTCCCATTGATATTGAGTTCTCCTAGAATACCTCGGTGATGTACCGAGGTTTTTTATTGGAGTAGTATAAAAATATTATTTTAGTTAAGTAAAAGATTACGATAAATTTCCTCGATAGAAAAACTAAGGTTAATACTTTTAAGTTCTATGGTATCTCCTTCCTGATAATTAACGATAATCCATTCTTTTGTATCGTTTTTATGGTATAAGTCTACTCAATACGGGTAGAACTGACTAATAAATAATCTTGTAAAACGTCGATATATTCATGTTTTTCTATTTTTTTTCTTCTCAAATCAAATATTCTTCGGGAGTTAATCGAGGAAATTGCTCTTTCGCTGCGATCATGGTTTTTAAGTGGAGAATTTTTTGACTTCTAGGTGGTCTTTAACAATATAATACCTATGATGCTGTTATAATTATACCATAATATTTTTGGCTTAAGTTATAGAGAGATTGATAGCTTTTAAAAGTATTGATCAATTGTGTTTTTTGAAGACTGATTTTCTTAAATTGTTTACCTATGAATGCTAAATTCAAACCCTCCCGTCTTGGTATTAGTGGCCTAGCTATCCGTCAACATATTGGCACATTAATGTTAACTTTAGCCGTGATGATAGTGGGCATTTTTTTCATTACCAATATCCAGGTTGACTTACTTCCTGCTATTACCTATCCTCGTATTGGTGTGCGGATCGAAACCCCAGGTATTGCTCCAGAAGTTGCCATTGACGAAATCACTAGACCCCTTGAACAAGCGTTAGCAGCAACGGAAGGCGTAGAGTTAGTTTATTCTCAAACCCGTGAAAATCTTGTTAGTTTGAACCTTTATTTTAAAGTAGGTGGAGACATTGATCAAGCTTTAAATGATGCTACAGCAGCCTTAAATCGTGCTAGAAATAATTTACCGGATAATTTAGAACCTCCTCGTCTGTTTAAGTCTTCTCCTTCTCAGTTGCCAGTGTATGAGTTTGCGTTAACTTCATCTATTAAAAAAGATGTGGATTTAAGGGTGTTTGCTGATGAAGAATTAGCCAGAGAATTAACGGTTATTCCTGGGGTGGCTTCTGTGGATGTTTCAGGGGGTGTTGAAGAGGAAGTTAGAGTTAATATTGATTTGAACCGTTTGCAAGCATTAGGAGTAGGTTTAAGGGATGTTTTAGATGAGTTGGAAGATAGAAATCAAGATATAGCAGGTGGACGTTTATTAGGAGAAAATGGGGAACCTTTAACCCGTGCAGTGGGGCGATTTAAAACAGTAGAGGAGATTCGTGATTTATCCTTTGGGGTGAATAATAGGGATGAAAATAGCTCATCTCAACGGGTTTATTTAAGAGATTTTGCTGAGGTGATTGATGGGAGAGAAGACCAAAGAATTTTTGTATCTTTGAATGGTAATCCTGCGGTTAAACTGAGTATTCAGAAACAACCTGATGCTAATACAATTCAAGTTATTGATGGGATCAAAGAAAAGATAAAACTCTTAACAGAGAGTAATATTGTTAGCGATGATATGACTCTTGTGACCACTTTAGATGAATCAATTTTTATTGAAAATTCTATCCAAAATGTAGTTAATTCTGGGTTAATTGGTACCGGATTAGCTGCTTTGGCGGTTCTCTTATTTTTGGGATCATTGCGTCAAACATTTATTATCGTTATTTCTATTCCTCTAGCGACTTTAGGGGCTATTATTTTAATGAAAATATTTGGCTTGTCTCTCAATATTTTTAGTTTAGGGGGATTAGCGTTAGGGGTGGGTATTGTGGTCGATAACTCTATTGTTATGTTAGAAACAATTGCCGATGGAGTAGGAGTTGTTACAGGAAAAAAGAGCAAAAGTCGTTTCAATTTTAAGCAATTAATTAATCAATCAATTGAAAGTAGTCAAACTGTAGAATCTGCTTTAATTGCTTCTACTAGCACAAATTTAGTGGCTGTATTGCCTTTTTTAATGATTGGTGGCTTAATTTCCTTACTGTTTAATGAATTGATCTTAACCATTAGTTTTGCTGTAGCTGCTTCAATTTTAGTCGCTTTAACCATTGTGCCAATGTTAGCCTCAAGATTATTATCCATTCGTTGGTCAAGTGGGTTACATAAATTTTGGCTTTTATATTATTTTAATCAAGGTTTTAAGCAATTAACAAAAGGATATGGCTGGTTACTGGCAAATCTACTTAAAATACGGTGGCTAGTCGTTCTTATTGCTTTTATTATTTTGGGAAGTAGTAGTTTTAATTTAGCGCAACAAATTCCTCAAGAAATTTTACCGAGAATTAATACAGGACAAGCAGTGTTTTTTGCTCAATTTCCTGCTAATACTTCCCTAGAAACTAATCGTAAGGTTATGAAAATAGTAGAAGATATTATACTGCAACAACCAGAAACTAAGTTTATTTTTAGCACATCAGGAGGTTTTTTATTTGGTTCCAATACCACTGAAAATGTGTTAAGAAGTTCAGGAAATATTACGTTAAAAAATGGCACTAATGTTGAAGCCTATATAACCAAAGTAATTCAAGAATTTGCTAAATTAAATTTAGTTGATATCCGTTTACGAATGTTTCCAGGTCGAGTAAGAGGGTTAAACTTAAATAATTCTCCTGTTAGATGGGCTGATATTGATTTAATTTTACAAGGAAACGATGAAAATAATTTAGAGAAAGCTGGAAAAACTGTCTTAAAAGTATTAGAAGAAAACGTTACCTTAGCAACTTTTCGTCCTGATGGTGATCCTCGTCAACCTGAAGTACAAATACGCCCAGACATGGAACGTTTAGCTGCTTTTGGCTTAAATATTACTGATATTGAAGATTCCCTCGAAACTGCTATTCAAGGTAGCGTTCCCACTCGCTTACAGAGGGGAAACCGACTGGTAGATATTCGAGTACAGTTAGATCGTAGTATGATTCGTCGTCCTTCTCAATTAGGGAATATTGCTTTATTTACCGAAGGAAATCACAAAATTCGTTTAGGAGATGTAGCTAAAATAAAAAAAGGTCAATCTCCTGGCGAAATTAAACGAATTAATCAGCGTCAGGTATTCATCATTCAAGGAAATTTAACCGAAGGGGCAAATTTAAGTTCAGCATTGCAAGAAATGAACGCAGTTTTAGATAGTATAGATTTGCCAGAAGGGGTGAGAATTTTACCTAGTAGGGCTGAACAAAGTAACAAACAATTACAAACTTCTTTGCGTGTTTTAGGCGCATTAGCTGCTTTTTTAGTCTTTGTTGTCATGGCTGTACAATACAATTCTTTGGTTGATCCTTTGGTAATTATGTTAACTCTTCCCTTGGCATTATGTGGGGGTATTTTTGGATTATATATCACTGAAACTGCTATTGGTGCAACGGTGGTTGTTGGGGCAATTTTATTAGTAGGAATTGTGGTTAATAATGCGATTGTTATGATAGAATTAGCTAATCAAATTAGACTAGACAAAAAATGCGATCGCCGTACTGCAATTATTCAGGCAGCCCCCCAAAGATTACGGCCAATTTTGATGACAACCATCACCACAGTTTTAGGGATGCTACCATTAGCAATAGGGGGAGGAGAAGGAGGAGAATTTTTACAACCTTTGGGTATTGTTGTCTTTTCTGGTTTGTCTTTGGCGACGTTATTAACCTTATTTATTATTCCTTGTTTTTACATT
>JASJDW010000293.1 GCA_030064955.1 Crocosphaera sp. | reverse complement strand
CAATACAATTGAATTCTGTGGACTCAATTTCTTCCCCTTCTGACCAAATAATATTAACATCTCTAGAGTCAACAATGAAGGTTTGTTGTCCCCCTCCAGGATAACAGTCTGAAGGATTTTGGGGTCCTGTAATTCCTTGATAAACGGTTGTTCCTACTGGTAAAGTGACAGTTTCGATGAGATTGGCTTTATTTCCCCAGTCTTGATCTAATGCTAATTTAACAATAACGTCTGTACTTTTATCAAACTTATCTGTGGTTAAATATCGACCGTATTTGTATTTCTCCGTTCCATCTTCATTTAATGTGTAATAGCGATAGAAAATCTCTGGTTCTTCTAACGTTCTCTCTGTACATTTTCCCTCTAAAAAAGTGATGGAAATGTTTTCGTCAAGATTACAATCATAAATTGTTTCTTCAGCCTGAGCAAATAATGAGAAGCTATCCCAGGTTAACCCAAAGAAAGTAATTAAGAGACAAAAGGTAATTCCAACCAATATTTTGCTGACTTTTAGCATATTTTTTAGCAAGTTATAACCCAACTAACAGTATAATAGTAGCTATACTGATACCTTTGTGTCAATAATAAAAAGTTAATTCTTTATATTTTTTTTACTTTGATACTCATTAATTCAATCAATTTTTTGATTGTTTCCTTCAGCAATTATAGCTAGGAGTCATGGGGGTAAGATGATAAATACGACCAAATTTAGCAGCAGTATTAATATCATTTTCACGTAAAGCTAAACGAACCCTATCTAATTTTTCTGCATCTTCTAAAGAAAGATAGGGAGACCAAGGATCATCATTGTAAGTAATATCAACTTCAATTTCTGCCATGTATTCTCCTTCATGAATAATTTTAGTTTGTTTTTTGGTCTTCATGATTTTCTCACGGTAAAGTTATGATTCCATTGACTAGGATCAGGTCGATAAGAGTTGATATTTTAACTTCACAATCTTTACAAAAGTTTGACTCATACGGTTTTACTTTCATTTGATTCTTTATCCTTTGTCTGACTCATTAGAAATAATCTTAACTTTAATAAGCTAAAGGTTTGTCCTAAATTAAGGGGTAATAAAGAAATCCCCTCTAAACGAGATTGTACCCAACCATCACCCCATAACCATTCATGATAACCATCGATGCCTTGTTTTAAAATCATCCGTAAACAGTTATCATCAGCAATTTCTACATAATGTTCGATAGTAACTAATCCGAGGGAACTACTAAACTTTGAACCTGTGGTTAACTTATCAGGAACATCAGAGGATAATGTCTGAGGAATTAACCATTTTTTTAGGTGATTACTGTTTAATAAACTATCCCGAATCAGATTATGATCTCCAGGAACTGCAATACGTAATTGACTTTGTTGAAAGTTACCTAACATTTGATTCTTTAAACTCGTTCAGTAAAGTTAACTATACTCTCTTAATATATTATAGCTAGTCTATTTGAATCCTAAACATACTTGTTGAGAGGAGGGAACGGGGAACGGGGAACAGGAAATTTTCATAACTCATTTAGACTAGCTACATAAACCCTATTGAAGTTAATAGCCGTCATCTAACCCTGGTCTTGGCATGGGTAAAACTCGTTTTTTATTCAATTTACGTAACCAAAATCCTCCAATTACGGCAATGGTTAATGATACAAACCCAGTCATAGATTGTAGGAGTAAAAATCCTCCAATGGCGAACATAGTACCAAACATCACTAAAATGGCTGCTAATACTTTTAGGATATCATTTCTTAAATTCTGTGCTGGTTTTAAACCTGTTTTATATTGTTGACGTTGCCAACCCATACCTCCAGGACGAACCTTTGTATAGAATTTTAATAAAGTTTCTTCATCTTCAGCAGGAGTTAAATACATTACTGTTATCCATACCATTGCTGTCATAACAGAAATTCCCAGTAACCGCCAACCAAAGTCGGGGAAAATATTATTAATATCAGGATTGATGGTTGTAACTAAACCAATAAAAAACCCTGCAACCATGGCCGATAATTCTGCTTCTGCATTAATTCGCCACCAAAACCAACGTAAAATTAACACAAGTCCCGGACCAGTTCCAATGGCAATTACTAAACGAAATACAGTGCGGACATCCGTCGCATAAAATGCAGCAATTGACCCTAAAACTGTTACTAAAACCGATGCTAATCTCACCGCATTGGTTAACTCTTGATCAGAAGCATTAGGACGGAAAAAACGACGATATAAATCATTCGTTAAATAAGAAGCCCCCCAATTAATCGATGTGGAAATGGTACTCATAAAAGCAGCAATTAAAGAAGCTACCACTAACCCTAAAACCACCGATGGTAAATAAGTTAACATCAAAGTCGGATAAGCTAATTCTGCATCTTCTAAATTCGGTAATAAAACCATCGCTGCTAATGCAGTAATAATCCATGGCCAAGTTCTAACAATGTAGTGGAGAATGTTAAAAAACCAAGTGGCTTTTTCTGCTTCTTGTTTCGCCTCTTGTTCCGTTTCTCCTCTGACTGCTAATAATCTTTGAACAAATTCTCCACCCCCATCACTACGACGAAACGACCACCATTGAACAAATATATAAGCTGAAAATGTAGTGGCTGTAATGCCAGCAGCATCATTCCAAGTAAAGCTTAAACCGCCATTATTGGTAATAGGAATGAACGATAAAACATCAAAATTAGTAATTTCTTGAACATTAGGGATTAATTGGCGTATTCCTCCTGCATCACTAACTGCAATAATAGCTACTAACGTCGCCCCAAACAGTCCTAAGAAAAATTGAAAGAAGTCTGTAACAACCACACCCCAAAGTCCTGAAGCCCCTGTATAAATTAAAACAAATACACTTAAAGCAATTACTGTCCACAGTTTCGTCGCTTCTCCAGGAGAGAACCCCAAACTTTGCCATAACTGCAAGGCATCCACCACTTTAACCATGGCCAACATAGCGTAACCGATGCCGATACAATTAATAGGAACCGCAAATAAAAAGGCTTTGGTTGCCCGTAAAATGGCTGCTGTACCCCCACTGTAACGCAATTCTGTTAATTCAGCGTCCGTGACCATTTCCGACCGTCTCCACAGCCCTGCAAAGACGTAAATTAAAACAATGTGGGCAATGCCAAAACTCCACCATTCCCAGTTACCTGCGATCCCTCTGGTAGCAACCACACCGCAGATATACAAAGGGGTATCGATAGAAAACGTAGTGGCGGCCATACTGGTTCCGGCTAACCACCAAGGAAGGTTTCTTCCAGCAATTACGGCGTTGATGAGTCCTTTAGGTTCTTCTTCTGTGTTGTCGCAAGTTGTCAAGGATGTTTCATCGTTAAAACCATCTTGAGGATCATCAATACCCTGTATTGTTCCTGCTTTTGTCAGTTGTTTTGTCTTTTTTGCCTCTTCTGAAGATTTTGTTTCTCTATGGGACAACAATAACCCCAAGGCCATCGTCGCAAAAAGATAAATTAAGACAATAATCCAATCTATAAGCTGCATTGTTTAAATTTAGGTTATTTTATTTAAAGTTTGGTTGTGAGGATTTTCTGTGTTAAAACTTGAGTCGTCTAAACAGTGGATACATCAGTTATCCCAAGTCAATGATTGGGTCTTGTTAGGGTTATGGATGATTTTAGGGGGTTTTCTCCGCTTTACAAATTTGGACGCTAAACCCCCTTGGACTGATGAATTTGCCACAATGGTGTTTAGTTTAGGAAATGATTTTCGTTCAGTTCCTCTGAATCAGGTTATTTCATTGGATACCCTTTTGCAACCGCTTCGTGTTAATGGGGACGCAGGAATTAATGAGGTTGTTTCTTTATTGTTACAGGAAGATAATCATCCTCCTTTGTATTTTGTTTTAGTTCATTTGTGGGTGAAGTTATTTCAAACTGCGGGGGAATATGTAGATGTGGAAGTCATGCGATCGCTTCCTGCCTTTTTGGGCATTTTATCTATTCCTGGGGTTTATTTTTTAGGAAAAATTGCCTTTCGTTCTCGCTTAATTGGTCAAATTAGTGCAAGTTTAATGGCGGTTTCTCCTTTTGGTATTTTCTTGGCACAAGAAGCTCGTCATTACACATTAAGTATTTTATTTGTTATTGCGTCTTTACTCTGTTTAATCCTTACTCTTAGGCATCTTTATCAAAACTCTATTATTCCTTTATGGTTAGTTTTTACTTGGATATTAGTTAATAGTTTTGGGTTGTCGGTTCACTATTTTTTCGTTTTAACGTTAATTTCAGAATCTATAGCTTTAGCTGTTTTAATTTATGCTAAATTTAAACATAATTTCTCCCAATTAAACAAAAGGAATTTAATCCGTGTTTTAGTCGCTATTCTAGGAACATCAACCACGGGTTTAATCTGGATATTATTAGTTCTTCCTCAAGGCTATGGTAATAATATGATCACTTGGATTCATCCTTTAAGTCATATTTTATATGCCATTAGTCCTCCATTTCAATTATTAGCTGTTTGGGTTCCGATGCTTTCTTTACTACCTGTGGAATCTAATTCTATTCCTGTTGTCTTTTTTTCGGGTTTAATTTTAATTCTATTCTTTATTTGGTTAATTCCTTATAGCATAAGAGGAGTCAAAAAAGGATTAAAACTCAATCAATTTCGTCTTTCCTTGTTAACTTTACTAACATTTATTGGTGGTGTTATTGCTTTATTTCTGCTTATTACTTATGTTATTGGGGTTGATTTAACCCGCGCTGCACGGTATAGTTTCACTTATTTTCCTGCTGTCATCGTATTAGTTGGTGCTAGTTTAGGTATTTTATGGAATGAAATTAAACAAGAGAATCAGCAATTACAAGAAAAAGAAACTATAAATCCTTTTATTTTACTCAGAAAATTGTACGATAAATTGAACTGTAATGGTAAATTAGCATTTTATGCAGTTTGGTTAATGGGATTTTTAGGTGCAGTTACGGTTCTTATTAATTTAGGGTATCAAAAATATTATCGTCCTGAACAATTCATATCAGTTATTAAAGAAAATTCATCCCAACCGGTTCTAATTGCTACCACTCATAAAAGTTTAGTTCAAGTAGGTGAAATGATGGGAATTGGATTAGAATTAGAGAAGGCAGGAGGCAACCCACCCTACCCTCCCAGGAGGGGAAGGCAGAAGGCAGAAGGGATATTTGAACAAAATATTTCCTTTTTATTGATTAACCAAGCAAGAGAAAATGATCCAAACGTACCTGAAACCCTGAAAAAAACAGTTAACAATCTATCTAAACCTTTAGAAGTTTGGACAGTTAATTTCAACGCAGAAATTGAATTGAATAATTGTTATTTTGATACAAAAAAATATCCTTATATTGATGGTTATGGATATAAAAGATATATTTGTAACTAAAGAATATCTTTATTAGGGAGAAATTTACCAGAGTTTTGTGATAGCAATCGCTATTTCCCATAAACTAGCAATAATTAAGAATAAATCAAAATCGGGACTCATAGTGATTAAACCTTTAGCACTTCCACGATGACGGTGCTTGGGAGTTTGTTGATTCATTTTGGTTAGTTTATAAATCGGTTGAGCCTTTTTGGTAATAATTATCTCTTGATTTTCTCTGGCTAAAATTTCTAAAATTTCGGGATTCTCTTGATTTTTTTTAGTTCTATTTTCATATTTTTATTATTCGTATTTTATCCTGTAAAATAATTCTTGAGATAATTGTGATTGACTCACATAGATAAAAATAGGATAATATATAAGGGCATAACATCAAGTATCAATAATTTGAGTGTAGCATAATGTCAACAGTCACAGAAAATGACCTCAAAGAATTAAAAGACCTGATCATCAATAATCATAAAGTCTTAGAAAAAGGTCAAGCTGATTTAAAAGAACAGTTAACAGCTATTGATAAAAGATTAGCTATTGTAGAAACTCGTTTAGAAGACTGGAAACCTGCGATTGATAAGATTCCTGATTTAGCAGAAAAAGTAGGAGAATTAAAGAACTTGAGACAGTTTTTAATTATTACTATTACTGCTGTTTTTAGTGGTTTTATTGGTTGGTTTGTTCGAGGAGGAAATCTCAAACCTTAAAAAGATTCCTCGTACTTCAGAATGACATTTTAGAAATACAAAAAAATATCCATATATTGATGGCTATGGATATAAAAAGTATATTTGTGACTGAACTTGGTTTATGGTACTATTCCCTCGGGATAATCGCTTTAATCTTTCATATAGCATTACGCATTATAGTTAGGACATTTCTAATTCCTAAAACGTAGTCAAAGCATACTGTTGCCTGTTCCCTATTCCCTAGCACGTAGTGCTATAGTTTGCAATTTTATGAGAGATACATTTTTGCCATCCTGTCAATACTGCTCGGTTAACAAATTTATCTGTTGAGAGAGGGATGGGGAAGAGAGGGAAGAGGGGGAAGGGTGGGAAGAG
>JASJDW010000292.1 GCA_030064955.1 Crocosphaera sp. | reverse complement strand
AAACGTTTTTGGAGCGAGGCATAAATCCTCGTTACAAAAACAACTTCTGTTCGCTAGAGCCGGAACGAAGTGAGGAACTTCTGACTTCTGACTTCTGACTTCATTATCTAGGGGTCAAGTATAACTTCCCCCTAGTAATTTCCTAAAAGTTACGCTTGTGCGAGCAATTTTTCTTCGATAAAATCATAGCCTGATTCTTCTAACTCTAAGGCTAATTCTTTACCTCCACTGGTAACAATTTGTCCATCATACATGACATGAATATGATGGGGTTCAATATAGTTTAATAACCGTTGATAATGAGTAATTAACAAGAAAGCGTTATCAGGGTTAGCTAACTGGTTAACGCCGTTAGCAACAATTTTCAAAGCATCAATATCTAATCCGGAATCAATCTCGTCTAAAATACCTAATGTGGGTTCTAATAAGGCCATTTGTAGGATTTCATTACGCTTTTTTTCACCCCCAGAAAACCCCTCATTTAAACTTCTGTCTAAGAAAGCAGAGTCCATTTTAACAACCTCTAATTTTTCTTCGACTAAATCTTCAAAATCAAAGGTATCAATTTCCTCTAATCCTAAATGTTTGCGACGGGTATTATAGGCAACTCGTAAAAAATCTAAGTTACTCACACCTGGGATTTCTAGGGGATATTGAAAAGCCAAAAAAATGCCTTCTAATGCTCGCTCATCAGGACTTTTATCTAAGATATTTTCTCCTTTATAAAGCAGTTCACCGCCAGTAATTTCATAGTCAGGATGGCCTGCTAAAATCTTGGATAGAGTGCTTTTTCCTGAGCCATTCCTACCCATAATAGCATGAACTTCGCCTTTTTTAATTTCAAGGTTAACGCCTTTTAAAATAGGTGTTCCTTCTACATTTGCGGTTAAATTTTTAACGGATAAGATAACGTTACTCATTATTTTTCTTGATGATTGATTGTTGACAGACAGAAGTAGGGTGGACAATGCCTACCCTATATTAACGGTAATTAACCGACAGTTCCTTCTAATTTCAAACTCAATAATTTATCAGCTTCTGAAGCAAATTCCATCGGTAATTCACTCAACACATCTTTACAGAAACCACTGACTAACATTGAGACAGCATCTTCTTCTGAAATACCTCTTTGAGCAAAGTAGAATAGTTGATCTTCTCCTATTTTAGAAGTAGACGCTTCATGTTCAACTTTGGCCGTATTGTTATCAACTTGGATATAAGGGAAGGTATTGGCTTCTGCGTTATCTCCAATTAACATTGAATCACATTGAGAGTAATTTCTAGCCCCTTTTGCCTTGGGTCCCATTTGGACTAAACCGCGATAACTATTCTTGGAATTACCAGCAGAAATACCTTTAGAAATAATGGTACTACGGGTATTTTTCCCAATATGAATCATCTTAGTTCCTGTGTCAGCTTGCTGCATATTATTAGTTAAAGCGATGGAGTAAAATTCACCAACAGAATTATCTCCTACCAACACGCAACTGGGATATTTCCAAGTAATAGCTGAACCGGTTTCTACCTGTGTCCAAGAAATCTTAGAATTTACTCCTTTACATAGTCCTCTTTTGGTTACAAAATTGTAAATTCCACCTTTACCATTTTCATCACCAGCGTACCAATTTTGCACTGTAGAATACTTGATATCTGCGTTATCTAAAGCTACTAATTCTACTACCGCAGCATGGAGTTGATTACTATCATACATGGGAGCAGTACACCCTTCTAAATAGCTGACCGATGCTCCTTCTTCTGCCACAATTAAAGTGCGTTCAAACTGTCCTGTATCCCCGCTATTAATACGGAAATAAGTTGATAGTTCCATGGGGCATTTTACTCCTTTAGGAATAAACACAAAAGAACCATCACTAAACACCGCAGAATTTAACGCTGCAAAGAAATTATCAGCAACAGGAACCACAGTACCCAGATATTTTTTGACTAACTCAGGATGTTCTTCTAATGCTTCAGAAATAGAACAGAAAATAACTCCTTCTTCTGCTAATTTTTCTTTATAAGTCGTAGCAACAGAAACACTATCAAAAATAGCATCTACCGCTACATTACTAAGACGTTTTTGTTCCGATAAAGGAATTCCTAACTTTTCAAAGGTTTCTAATAAAGCAGGGTCAACTTCATCTAAATTTTTAAGTTTTTCCTTCTTCTGTTTTGGGGCAGAATAGTAGATAATATTTTGATAATCGATTTTAGGATAATTGACATGAGGCCAAGTGGGTTCCGTCATTTTTAACCACTGTTTATAAGCTTTGAGACGGAACTCTAACATAAAGTCTGGTTCTTTCTTTTTAGCTGAAATAAGACGAATTACATCCTCATTTAAACCGCGAGGAATGGTATCAGCTTCAATGTCAGTAACAAAGCCATATTTATAGGGTTGGTTGACTAGGTTTTTGACGGTGGTTGCACTCATTAGATTTTGTGTTCTCCGTTTCAGTTTAATGTCTTTTCCCAACAAGGGAGAATGGAATGATTGAAGGATGGTGGTTTAGCAGGGAATGAGTCTTTAAACCCCACAAAGCCCATGTCTCTAGGGTAGAGATTAATAAAACAACATTTATGTTTCTTTATTATAGCTTACAATAGATTAACAACTCAATTGTTGTCAAAGTCACATTCCCCTAAAATTCTTTTATTACCTTTTCTCAAGGGTAATCATTTTATTTCTCCTATATCTGACTTTTAAATTTTAAAAATGACCACAATACAGCCCCCTTCCACAAAAGAAGATATTTTGCAGTATTTACTTAAGCAGGGTCAAGCTACCGCAGCCGAACTCGCTGAAACCCTTGATATCACCCCTCAAGCCACTCGTCGTCATTTGAAAGACCTAGAAGCTGAAGGGTTGTTAGAACATCATCCCCTGCAAGGAGGGTTAGGACGACCTCAATATATCTATTCTCTCAGTAAACAGGGACGCGATCGCTTTCCTAATCAATATGGGGAGTTTGCGGTGTCTTTTTTGGATACATTGACGGAGACAGTGGGAGAAAGTCAGGTAAAGGAGGTATTACGCAAACAATGGCAACGCAAAGCAGATGATTATCGTCGATACATTGGCAAGGGTTCTTTAAAAGAAAGGGTGGAGAGGTTGGTTAAACTGCGACAGGAAGAGGGTTATATGGCTGAAATACACCAGGCCAATGAGAAAAATGGGTTAAATGGTCAACAGGAAGCTTATCTCTTGGCTGAACACCATTGTGCTATTTCTGAGGTTGCAGAGTCCTATCCTACTGTCTGCGGTCACGAGTTAGAAATGTTTGCCGAAATTTTACCCGATTGTATTATAGAGCGAACCCATTGGATTAATGAAGGGGAACATAATTGTGGGTATTTAATTAAGGTGAAAAATTAATAATTAATAATTATTCAGTTTTTTTTCTAGCATCAGCTAAAGTGAAGTTGATTTTAAGTTGTCCAATTCTATTAAATCGCAATCTTCTGGTTGAAATTGTACCAAAAATTATCGAAACAGAAGAAGAATATCAACGAATTTTAACTCTTGTTGAAAAATTCACTTTCAAGGAAAATAAAACAGTAGAAGAAACTAAAATTTATCAATTATTAGTGACATTAATTGAAGCTTACGAAACAGAAAACTATCCCATAGAAGACTCAAATCCCCATGAAATTTTACAACATTTAATGGAGGTCAGTGGCACTCGTCAAACTAATTTAGTCGGTATAATAGGATCAAGTGGAGTTGTTTGTGAAGTTGTTAATGGTAAACGAGCTATTAGTAAAGCACAAGCTAAAGCTTTAGGAGAATACTTTGATTTATCTCCTAACTTATTCATTTAAAACATAAATAATGTTATGATATAAAAATAAACTCTGTAATTAATGATTACTTAAACTCTCATGAATCAACCTGGCTCTCCTGCTCAATTTTTAACTCCTGAAGAATCCGCCGATGTGGATAAAGCCTTATTGACTGCACCCGAAAAATTTTTAACCCGTTTAACCATTTCTTCTCTGAGATTATTAACTATAATAGCTCAAGATTATGAAGTTTCGGTAGAAAACTTAACTCATCAACAAGTAATTGATTGGTTTGAAACGGATGGAAAAATACGACGAGAAAAAGGGTCAGATGCTGCTGTTTTGAAATGGTAATTTAACTAATATTCTCAAAGAGAATTTTTTATGGTTTAATTTAACAATATATAAACATAAATAGTAATTATACTGAGACACTGAAATCAAAATAAATGGGAAACTCAATGAGATTACTGAAGTTTATTTAATGATGGTAAATTTTTTAGAAAATTGTATTTTTACACTTCCGAGAAACCTTATTACAAGTTATAATAGTCAACGAATCCTTCTGGACTAAATGTAAATGAGTGAACCACTTGTCAATACTTCAGGAGAAATAGCACCCAACATTCAAACCCCCAAAGAATCCCAAGATAGTTTATCAGAAACTATTAAAACCTTGGGAATCACTCAAATTCAAAGACATTTGTTTCTTTGTGCAGACCAAACTAAACCCAAATGTTGCCCTAAAGCAACCAGTCTTGAAGCTTGGGACTATCTAAAACGTCGTCTTAAGGAACTAGGACTCGATCAAGTTACACCAACCCAACCTTCTTGTATTTTTCGCACAAAAGCCAATTGTTTGCGAGTTTGTATGGACGGACCTATTCTCGTCGTCTATCCAGATGGAGTCTGGTATCGTCAAGCTACCCCCGAAGTCATTGAACGTATTATTCAAGAACATCTCATTGGTAATCAAATTGTTGAAGACTATGCCTTATGTATCCATGTTTTACCTGAACCCCTTAACACACCTCAATCAAAAACCACTAAAAATAAATCCACTGACCTCGATCATGAGATAATAGACCAGAAGACGTAATAAAGTGTTACTTAAAAAAATTCCCCAAGGTTAAGATTGCCTTAAAATAGTCTTAATTCCTACGATGACTTCTCAACAGAATCCTTAATGAAAATTTACCTGAGAACACAAGATGCCATCCTCAAAAGATAACTCTCAAAAAGACAATAAGCACTTACTACTGGTTGATGATGATCCTAACCTAGTTTTGCTAGTGAAAGATTATCTAGAATTCCAAGGGTATGAAGTGACCACAGCAGAAAATGGCAAAGACGCGCTCGAAGTCTTAAACAAACAGATCCCTGATATGATCATCTGCGATGTCATGATGCCAGAAATGGACGGTTATGCC
This sequence comes from Crocosphaera sp., assembly GCA_030064955.1. GTDB lineage: Bacteria > Cyanobacteriota > Cyanobacteriia > Cyanobacteriales > Microcystaceae > Crocosphaera. The sequence goes on along the minus strand of JASJDW010000292.1, from coordinate 1,189 downwards.
TTAATTAAGAAAGTTCGTCAAGACGCTCGTACCAGTTGGGTTCCAGTCATGTTTCTTTCTGCCAAAGGACAAAGCCAAGATCGGGTCAAAGGACTTGATACTGGGGCTGATGTGTATATGGTAAAGCCTTTTGAACCAGAGGAGTTAGTTGCTCAAGTACAATCTTCTCTCGAGCAAGCGAGTCGTTTGATGCGTCATAAACCCAACATCTCGCTAGACGATAGTACCCGTATTCAGGTTCCCAGTAACGTTGAGTTAACCCCAACGGAAACAAAAGTGGTTCAGTTAGTAGCCCAAGGAAAGTCTAATAGAGATGTGGCTGAAATATTAAGTGTTAGTCAACGCACTATAGAAAGTCATGTTTCTAATATGCTTAATAAAACTAGTCTCAACAACCGAACGGAGTTAGCTCGTTGGGCTATTGAAAATAGTATTGCTTAATCCTTGTTATCGTTTATGTTATAATCGTGCTGGGAACCAGATATTAACCTAGATTTAATGTCGAGCAGTTGGTTTCTAAATAGTTCTCAATTGCTTCCTTAGCTCAGTTGGTAGAGCAACTCACTTGTAATGAGTAGGTCGTCGGTTCAAGTCCGACAGGGAGCTTCTCCTTTTGTAAAGTGACACATTATTTGTCATCAGTGACAGATTACTCTCGTTAGGACATTTTACAGCAGCTTCCAACTTAATGTAGCACAAGAGGTTCAGGTTTGAGGCAGGAGTTAAGTGTATTTTTATAACTCGCAAAGGGCTGTGATTGTCATCGTGACAATGCGATCGCTCTTTTGTTGAGAAATTCGGGTTATGTAAAGATACTAATTCATCAATTATAGTGGGACTTAAGTACCTGGACAAAAATAAACGTTAGTTGTTTAAGTTAAGCAGAGGAGGCAGAGGGTGCAGAGGAAGCAGAGGAGGAGGGGTTATGGAGTAATTTACATTTCTTAAGATAGTCCACTTTATTTATGTCCGACTACTTAAATAAAAATCAACCCTAAACTAGCTTTGTAGGCAGCAAAGACATGCCTATTATGAGTTAACCAATCAAAGATACGTATCAAAATTTTCTTTTGGTTTTTCGTGATAGTGTACCATAGTCTTCTAGACTGTTACAAAAAATATAGAAATGCTATTTTGTTAATGATTATGAGAGAAAAAGTTATTGATTGGTTAAACAAGAATGTTTCTA
>JASJDW010000291.1 GCA_030064955.1 Crocosphaera sp. | reverse complement strand
GGTCAAAAAAAAAGACTGATAAACCCGGATATCAAAGACTGATAGGGATTGAAAGCAAGATAGAATATCATCCATTTCTCGAAGATTGGGGAAATGAATATCAAAGTCTTTTACGCGAGGCTTTAAATGATAGACAAAAAGGTTTATCTGAGAATAAAATAGAGAAGAGAATAGCTATACTAATCATGAAGAATGGTTAGAAGAGTGGAGAAGAAAACGAGGGGGGAACTTTTATAGTGTAGGAAAAGGGTCAGTCAATGGGAATAATCCTGTGACTAAAATTCATCATAAAAAAGATGATATCTTTACTGTTACCATTACAGTTCCTCGTTGTTATCAAGAAATTTATGGAAATAAAATCACTTTAGAATTTGAAATCACTAAACAACGTAAACATGATTTATTGTATGCCTTAGAATCGAATAAACCCGTTACGGTTCAAATCTTTAGAAGAGAACATAAAGATAATCAATGGTATATTCATTTATCCACGTATGTCCAAGCAGTTCCCTATATTTCTCATCAAAGAAATGGTTGTTTAGGCATTGACTTAAATGCTAAATCCATTGACCTTGTTTATGTAAAAAGAGATGGGAATTTACATCAGACTGATGGCAAGAAAACTTTATTTTCTTGGGAGATTCCCACTGGAACTACGGGACAAGTTGAAGCAAAGTTAAGGGACATTGTAGCTGACATTGTTAGGATAGGTGAGAGTTATGAATGTCCCATTGCTTGTGAAGATATAGATTTTAGTAAAAAGAAAGCGACTTTAAGACATTCTCCGAAAAAATATAACCGAATGCTGAGTGGTTTTATTTATGATAAATTTAGAGCTTTCTTAGTAGCTAGAGCCGAAAAATATGGCATTGAAGTAATTTTCAAGAATCCTTTTGCCACCTCAGTTATTGGAATGGTGAAATATATGGCTAAATATGGGCTTAATTCAGCCTTTGCTGCGGCCATGGTGATTGCCAGACGAGCATTAGGGTTCTCTGAGAGAATACCTCGTTCTTATTGGCCAATAATAGGAATTTGTACTGAATCACCAGAGGATGGTTTAGTACAATCATGGGGTCAATGGGGGAAAATTTGTAAACTTCTTAGTAAGCTAAAAATCTCCCGACACCAAATGTTTGAATCAGCGAAAGTCCTAGAGGCATTGCATGATGCAATTTCCCGAACTAGAAGGGGGAAATATTCCCCCAGAAAAGGAAGGAAAGTCAAATCTGCTTCAAAACCAGTAGTTTTTTCAAACAGTAAAATCCACGGGGAGTCACCGATGCCCCAAAACTGTTAGTCTGACAACACATTGTTAGATATTAATAGGTTTTTAGTAGGTGCTATAAAACAATCTGAAAAGCAAAATTATGAAAGGACTTTGGTTAGAAAATCAGCAATTACAATTAAAAACCGATTTACCCATTCCTGAACCCAATAAAGATGAAGCGTTGGTTAGAGTCTTACAAGCGGGAATTTGTAACACTGATTTAGAACTATTGCGGGGTTATTATCCTTATCAGGGGGTTTTAGGCCACGAATTTGTTGGTATTGTGGAACAAGGACCCCAACATCTCATCAATAAACGGGTTGTGGGTGAAATTAATGCGGTTTGTGGTCATTGTCGTTTTTGTCGGGGGGGTTCTCCTACCCATTGCGAAAATCGCACGGTTTTAGGTATTGTTAACCGGAATGGGGCATTTGCTGATTATTTAACTTTACCCGTTAACAATTTACATCCGGTTCCTGATAATGTCAGTAATGATGTGGCGACGTTTACCGAACCTTTGGCCGCTGCACTGGAAATTCAGCAACAGGTAGCAGTTGATGAAAATCAACGGGTTTTAGTGGTGGGAGATGGTAAGCTAGGTCAATTGGTCGCCCAAACCCTAGCCTTAACTGGGTGTGATTTATGGGTAATTGGTCGTCACCGAGAAAAATTAGCCAATCTCGCTGCTAGAGGGATTAAAACTGGCTTAGAAACAGACATAAACGAGAGAAGTTTTGATATTACGGTAGAATGTACAGGCAATCCTCAAGGGTTTGATTTAGCCCGTCGTTCTCTCTATCCCCGTGGTATTTTAGTGTTAAAAAGTACCTATGCAGGAAAATTAACCTTAGATGCTTCAGCTTTGGTGGTGGATGAAATTACTGTCATTGGTTCCCGTTGCGGTCCTTTTGCTCCAGCTTTGAAGTTATTAGAACAGCAACAAGTTGACGTTAAACCCCTAATACACGGGCGTTATACCCTACAAGAAGGGCTTAAAGCCTTTGAAATAGCTCAAAAACGAGGTATTTTGAAAGTTTTAGTCGAGATGAATCCGTGACATACTCCCGACAGCAAACGCTTGGGCGTTATGCTGCGGGCTTCTCAGCGACTCCAGCTATTGCTTCGGACGTTAACTGAGCTTTAAGAACCGGATGACCCTCGGCTCTATGTTTAATGTTGATTGCTGCATTATGGTCACGGTCTAGACTACATCCACAGTTAGGGCAGTCATGCCATCTATCATGCAGCTTTTTAGGAACTTTAAGACCACAATTAGAGCAGTCTTGACTTGTCCCAGATGCTTTGACCGGAATAACCAACAAACCAGCATTTTCGGCTTTGTTTGTCAGTATTGACAGAAAGCTTGACCATCCAGCATCAAGTACAGACTTTGCTAATCGAGTTCGTGCAAGTCCTTTAACATTCAAGTCTTCAACAGCAATTACATCATACTTTTTCAGCAATATGTTAGCCGTTTTGAAATGAAAATCTTTTCGTTTATCAACAACTTTCTTATGTTGCTTACCCAATTGTTTTATCGCTTTTAATCTTCTATTACTTCCTTTCTGACGACGGGAAGCACGCTTTTGAATAACTCTTAAACGTTTTTGAGATTTACGATAATGTTGAGGAATAGCAACAGTTTCCCCCTCAGTTTATACGCCCCGTCCCGTCGCTCAATCAAAGATTAGAGCGCGGGGCTTCCCGCACGGACAAGCTAAGCTAGGTTATGAACAAGTATTCAGAATTTTCTGATCATTGTGAGTGATATCATTAAGACGGTAATAACCTTCTAAGCCGATATCCGACCATTGACCATTACTGGCAACCGTAGAAGGAACTTGTAAGGCAACGGAGTAATCATAGCGAGTGCCATCATAAGGGTCAATAATGGACATTCTCATTTGATTGCCTTCAAACGTTCCTGTAAAACAACTAAACTCTGAACGTGGCATATACACAGCCCCCTTGACTATTCCCTGATGCACTTGAAATACCATGTATTCTTGTCCAATTTCATCAGGTTGACGGGAACTACCATATAGATAAGTCCCGTTAGGTAGCCAATTTTTCCTCGCCGTTTGGGCTATTAATTCTCCTTGATCTTTATCAATAGTTTTCTCCAGGGCAAAGGTCGGCCAACTATTGAGAAGGCCCAACCCAGAAATTACACTGAACGATAATAAAGAAAGATAAGTAAGTGAGGGTAAAAATGATTTATTAAATAACATGATCTGTCTCTTAAAAATCCCTAAACTGCCGATTTATCTATATTCACCATATCCCCAGAAAAATCGAACTATATCACCCAAAAAGGGGATTCTTTTTTCCTGTGGCTCATTGGTTTAATTAATGAGAGAATAAAGTAATGAATCAGTTAAGTAAACCGACTCTTGTTGTTTTTGATTCAAACTTACACCGAAACTTATTTCAAACTAACGAATAATCGTTTTTAGCTTTGATCTCAGCTTCTAGGTTATCCTACAACTGTTAAAGTTTAGTAGGAGATCCAATAAGTATCAAACGATTCCTCACAACCACCTTCATTCTGCAATCACTTTTTAGTAGCAGTCAAGAATTTTCTTAAGTTTTAAGAAGTGAGACAGTATTTGACATCATCTTTACCCTTGTCAATCCCTTATGGTTTACTGTCATAAACCACATTTAAAGAATCATTAAGCAGCCCTTGACGACAAGCATAGCGTTGAATTTTTCCGCTAGATGTTTTAGGAATGGTTCCCACTCTTAATAAGAGGACACGATGGACTTGTAATCCATGATGTTTACACACAGCCTCTTTAATACTACTAACAATCTCCTCAAAAAGAGGGGGTTGAGAAGAAGTCGTTTCAAACCCTAAATCTTCAGAATTTTGACGGCGATCGCTTTTTCTTCTTTCTTGATGGGATGGAACTGAAGAAGTTTGTCGACGACGATTATGATAACGACGTTCTAGTTCAGCCGTGATAACTAATCGCTCTTTTCCTTGCACCTGAACTGTAAACGCAGCACTACGATGGTTAACAATAGCTCCATGACATTGTTCAACGGTTCTTTCAATATCTTGAGGATAATGATTGCGTCCCCGAATAATAATTACGTCTTTCAGTCTGCCGGTAACAAATAACTCCTGATCCTCACAGAAAAACCCTAAATCTCCTGTCCGTAAAAAAGGACCTTCCCCTGTATCAGATATATAAGCGTCAAAGGTATCTTTTGTCTTTTGAGGTTCTCGCCAATAACCCTTAGCAACACTATCTCCTAATACCCAAATTTCTCCTACTTGATTATTCTCACACTCAGTTAAGGTATGAGGATCAACAATTTTGACTGTTTGTCCCAGCCATTCTCCACCACAACCTACTAAGGTTATGGAATGGTCTTGTTCTTGAGTTACCTCAACCACTTGATTTTCTGTTAAAGCTTCCTCATCCACTGTTTTAACCACTGGTTCTTGGGAAGATAAACCACCAGTGATAAATAAAGTGGCTTCAGCCATACCGTAACAGGGATAAAACGCCGCTTTACGAAAACCACAGGGGGCGAACTTTTGGGCAAATTTTTCTAAGGTTTGGGCCCTGATGGGTTCCGCACCAGTAAAAGCCAGTTCCCACCGACTTAGATCCAGGGTTTCGATTTGTTCTGGGGTGATTTTATTGACACACAGATCGTAAGCAAAATTGGGACCACCGCTAGTGGTTGCACCATAATCAGAAATTGCTTTGAGCCAACGATAGGGTTTTTGTAGAAAATCTACCGGAGACAATAGGGTACAAGGAATTCCCAAGTATAAAGGTTGGAGGATATTTCCAATCAGTCCCATATCGTGGAATAGGGGTAACCATCCTACTACGCTACTTTTATGGGTATGACTAAACGCTTGTTCAATCATCTGTTCATTGTGCAGGAGATTTTTATGAGTAACCATCACCCCTTTAGGATTTCCTGTGGAACCTGATGTATATTGTAAAAAAGCGATCGCATCAGTGCCAAGTTCGGGAAGATACCATTGATCACCTAGATTGTCTTGAGTATTGTCAGTGGTTAACCAAGTCAGCGCAGCTAAATCCGGTGTGCTATTAAAATGTTTTTCAATATTTCCTAGAACCAGTTTTGTCGTTAATGCTAGTTTGGCTTCAGCATTGGCCATCACGGATTGTAATCTTGATAAATTTTGGTTTCGTTTGGGTGGATAAAGGGGAACGGGAATGACCCCAGCGTATAAACAACCAAAAAAGGCAGAAATAAATTCAACTCCTGGTGGATATAAAAGTAATGCTCTTTCTCCTGTCAAGTTTAAAGATTGAAGTTTCGCCCCAAGGTTTCTAGCTTCTGAATCTAACGTTTCATAGGTTAAATTAATTAATTCTGTTTCTCCGTTTTCTAAGAAAGTATAGGCAACTTTTTGAGGCTGATTAATAGCCCGATTTCTCAACAGATTGACTAGGTTAAAGTCTGCATCAATATGATTTGATTGTGAACCATGATTTGTTGTTGAATAATCAATTAAGTAATCCGTATTTGTTTTTAATTCAGTAAACATAGTTATATATTTTTCAATGCCTTCCTCAAAATAACTTTGAAAATAATATTTTTACATCCGTATTATTTCGGGAATTGTTGTTATTGTCTAGATAATGATAATTAATCCTTCTGAAAACAGCTTAGCTATTATTTTAATTTTATGTAACATTACACGAATAATTAGTAAGAGAAATCCTGTAAAATTACTTAAAATAAATTAGGGATAAAATATAAATGCAGTATTTATATGGTTTTTTTGTAAGAATAATCTTGTATTTATAATCAATTGATAGAAACAATATTTTACGTATTTTAGTCGATCAAACCTAATACTGCTTTCTTAAGAAAATTTGTCCGTTGAGACGAGAATAACTTGCGGACATGGATAACAAGGAGAAGTTTACTAATTCTCTTTATTCATCATAGAGATTGTTAGTAGAGGTAGGCAGAGGAAGCAGGGGCAGCAGAGGGAGCGGGGGGAGAAGATTGTCAATTAAGTCTCCAGTGACTTTTGAGAATTGGTATAA
>JASJDW010000039.1 GCA_030064955.1 Crocosphaera sp. | reverse complement strand
CAACAGTTAGGAGCGGCTGGGGATCGCGTCTTACTATTGTATCCTCCTGGTTTAGAGTTTATTCGTGCCTTATTTGGTTGTTTTGCTGCTGGAATGGTTGCGGTTCCTGCTTATCCTCCGCGCCCTAATCAATCTTTAAAACGGTTGCACTCAATTGTTAGCAATGCACAGGCAAAATTTGCTTTAACCACCAGTAAAATAGCCAAAAACAAAGATAAGTGGCGAGATTTAGGTCATTTAATTTGGTTAGATACGACAAGTCCTATTAATCTTACCCAGAGAAACGGGAATTCCCTAAAAATAAACTCAGAAACCCTAGCTTTACTCCAATATACCTCTGGTTCTACAGGTGAGCCAAAAGGGGTCATGGTCAGTCATGGTAATTTAATGATCAACTGTGAAGATCTCGATCGCGGTTGGAATCATAGTCAGGATAGTAAAATCGTTTCTTGGTTGCCAACTTTTCATGATTTGGGGTTAGTCTATGGAATTTTAACCCCTCTGTTGGTAGGAATTCCTTGCTATTTACTCTCTCCTGTAACATTTCTACTCAAACCGATTAACTGGTTAAAAATAATTTCCCGTTTCCAAGCCACCCATAGTGCCGCACCTAATTTTGCTTATGATCTATGTGTGCGAAAATTTAAACCCACCGATGCCAAGGATTTAGACTTAAGTTGCTGGCAAATGGCACTTAACGGTGCGCAACGGGTCAGGGCCGAAACCCTAGAATTATTTAGTCGAACCTTTGCACCTTATGGTTTTAAACAATCAACATTTTCCCCAGGATATGGGTTAGCAGAAGCTACCTTAAAAGTTACGGCACTTAGGCAAGCAGAGTCTCCTTTGTTTTTAGCTCTAGAAACAGAAGCCTTAGAACAACATCAGGTAAAAGTAGTCAAAGAAGCATTAGGAACAGAGCAAGAGCAAGTCACACCACCCAAAAATTTACCAACACAAATCCAAGTCGGATGTGGTAGCAGTGAAATTGATACTCAAATCCAGATTGTTCATCCTCAGCATCTAACAGGGTGTCAACCCACAGAGATCGGAGAAATTTGGGTACGTGGAGCGACTGTTGCTCAAGGATATTGGAATAATCCCCAAGCTACTAAGCTAATCTTTCAAGCTTATCGTCAGGACACAGGAGAAGGCCCTTTTTTGCGAACTGGTGATTTAGGATTTTTCTATGAAGGACAATTATTTGTGACGGGAAGACTCAAAGACTTGATTATTATAGAAGGACGCAATCATTATCCCCAAGATATTGAGCTAACGGTAGAAAAAAGCCATCCCGCTTTACGAGAAGGATTTGGTGCAGCTTTTTCAGTAGAAATCAAGGGAGAAGAACGTTTAGTGGTTGTGCAAGAAATAAAACGCAGCCACAGCAAAGATTTAGAGGTGGCTCAAGTCAAAGGGAGAATTCGAGAAGCGATCGCAGCAGAACATGATTTACGGGTGTATCAGATTGTTTTAATTAGACAGGGAAGTTTATCGAAAACCTCTAGCGGCAAAATTCAGCGTCAAACTTGTCGTCAACAATTCCTACATCATCAATTAAACCCGTTACCATCTCAACAAAAAAAGCTTATTTTATCTACATAATTACTCACAAAAAATATGTTGACATTAAAGGAGATTAATCATTTTCAAGAAAAGGGATGGGTTGGACCTTTAGACATCTTTGAATCCTCAAAACTGACTGATGCTAAAAACTGTTTAGAAACCTATAGTCGCTTGATCGTTGAAGCAGACGGACAAGAAATCATGGGGTTTTATAACAATGTATTTAATTTGGAAACTCCAAGAGATTTACATTTATTCCATCAACCCATTGCTAATTTATTTCAAGATTTAGATCTGGTCAAAAGAGTTCAGCAAATTGCAGGAAATGATCTCTTGTTATGGTATACTAACGTATTTTGTAAATTGCCAGGGCAAGGAGAAATTAAATGGCATCAAGCTAAGGAATATTATACGTCTAGTGATATTGATTATCAGAAAAAAACCCTAGTTTATGATGCGAATGAAGACTCGATTAATCTAACAGTTTGGGTTGCTTTAGACGATGCAGACTTAGAGAATGGTTGTATGCAGTTTGCTAACGGTTCCCATCAAAAAATCTTTCCCATGTTACCCGCTAGTATTCCTGCCAAAGAAGGAGTATTTGCCGGAATTAGTGCCCATAAAACTGTCTGGCAAAGGGAACAAAAATATTCCCTTTCCTATGACTTTAATGAAAATGATTGGCCCTTAGAAACCGTTCCAATTAAAGCAGGACAAGCCATTATTTTTACCGAAAAAGTCATGCACCGCTCATTTCCGAATCGCTCTAACCGTCGCCGTTTAGCAATTATTGGGCGTTATGTGCGTCCTAGTACCCAAGTTTATCCTTATCGTTGGCAAGGGAATTTTATTGATGAAAATGGACATAATATTCAGCGACATTACTGTTTATTAGTCTCAGGAGAAGATAAATATGGACATAATTTAATTCGCCAAGGACATGATTTAAACGATCTCGAATTACAATTTCAAACCTGTTTAAATCAAGTAAAATTCGAGCAAGTCGAGATTCCTGAAGATAAACAAAAACTAGACATTTATGCCCTAGAAAAACAAGCCATTGAAGGGGATTGCCAAGAAAGCGAACCTAACCCTATTCTACATCCTCGCAAGTATATCCAATGGAGTACCTGGAATCAATATCGAGGAATGAGCAACCAGGAAGCAATGGAGGAATATATCCAATTAGTAGGTAATCTTTCTCGCAAAAATAGCCATCAAAGCTCAAACAATGAGATTAAGTCTACCTCAACACGGGCTAACACCTCCTCTGAAATAGAAACTTGGTTAATCGCCTATTTAGCAGAACTCTTAGAAATAGATGAAGAAGAAATCGACATTACCAGTTCCTTTCAAAGCTATGGTTTATCCTCCGCAGAAGGGGTGGGAATGATAGGAGATCTCAGTGATTGGTTAGGAAACCACCTTAACCCCGCTTTAATGTACGAATATCCTAATATTGATACTTTATCTGAGAAATTAGCGCAAAAAAAACTTATTTAATGAATATTTATCTATGAATCAGCCATCTGCCCCACAGTTCTTTGCCATTATCGGAATGGGATGTCGCTTTCCGCGATCGCCCGCTCCGGCCGCCTTTGAACAATTATTGGTGAAAGGACTTGATGGGATTACACAAGTGCCATCAGATCGTTGGTCAATCTCACAACATTATCATCCTGAGCCGCAAACGACGGGAAAAACCAATAGTCGTTGGGGAGGATTTTTAGAGCAGATCGGAGATTTTGACCCGCATTTCTTCAATATTTCCCCCAAAGAGGCCACGAGAATCGATCCACAACAGCGTTTAGTGATGGAGGTCTCCTGGGAATGTTTAGAAAATGCAGGGATTGCTCCAATTTCCCTGAAGGGAAGTCAAACAGGGGTATTTGTTGGCATTGGTAATTTTGACTATGGACGCTTATTATGTCAGGATTTGGAGCGCATTAATGCTTATCATGGTACCGGGTTAACCTTGAGTTTAGCGGCTAATCGTGTCTCCTATTTTCTCGATCTTCATGGCCCTTCCCTTGCTGTCGAAACGGCTTGTTCTTCTTCTTTAGTCGCCGTTCATTTAGCGTGCCAAAGTTTACAACAAAGAGAATGCGATCTCGCCTTAGCCGGGGGAGTCAGTTTAATGATTTCACCTGATATGACCATTACTTTTTCCCAAGCACAGATGATGTCAGGAGAAGGACGGTGTAAAACCTTTGATGCGAAAGCGGATGGTTATGTGCGAGGAGAAGGGTGTGGAATGATTGCCATTAAGCGATTATCCGATGCCTTAGAAACAGGCGATCGCCTTTTAGCCATTATTCGGGGATCAGCCATTAATCATGATGGGGCGAGTAATGGGTTAACAGCCCCTAATGGGTTAGCACAGCAAGCCGTTATCAAAAAAGCCTTAAAAAACGCCGGAATTTACCCGAATCAGGTAAGTTATCTAGAAGCACACGGAACAGGAACGCCCTTGGGAGATCCAGTGGAAATAAGAGCGATTAAAGCTGTATTAGAAGAAGGGCGCAAACCTGAGGAAAAATGTGCGATTGGCTCAGTAAAGACGAATATTGGACATTTAGAAAATGCAGCCGGAATTGCCGGGATCATCAAGGTGATCTTATCGTTGCAAAAACGGCAGTTTTTTCCGCATCTACATCTGAAGGACTTAAATCCTCATTTAGAGATGACTGATAGCCGCTTTTTCATCCCGACAGAGAATCAACCGTGGGTATCTGAACCAGGAAAAAGGATTGCAGGGGTGAGCGGATTTAGTTTTGGCGGGACGAATTGTCATATCATTCTCGAAGAAGCACCAGAGTCTGTTATTGTCTCCAATAATCCTGAACGTCTCCAACACCTATTAACCTTATCTGCTAAAACTGAACCTGCCTTAAAAACATTAGCGTATCGTTACCATGACTTTCTTCACAATAACGCTCATCTGAGCTTAGGGGATATTTGTTGGACAGCTAATACAGGACGCTCTCATTTTAAGCAGCGTTTAGCAGTATTTGGTAAAAATCGACAACAAATCGGCGATTCATTACAGAATTTTCTTAATAACACCAAAGATCCCCATCTCGTTTCAGGAGAGTTTAGCAAACGAAAACCAACGCCAGTGGTCTTTCTCTTCACAGGACAAGGATCTCAATATTGGGGAATGGGTAAGCAATTGTACGAAACTCAACCGACTTTTCGGCGATGGTTGCAACGTTGTGAGGAAATTTTAGAGCCTTATTTAGAGGAATCTTTGCTTTCTGTTTTATATTCTAATGATTCTCCACAAAATATCATTCAAAGACCAATTTATACCCAAACAGCTTTATTTTCCCTAGAATATGCCCTGGCTCAAATGTGGTTATCCTGGGGAATTAAACCTGCTGCGATGATTGGCCACAGTCTAGGAGAGTATGTTGCTGCGTGTCTCGCTGACGTGTTTACGTTAGAAGAAGGGTTAAAATTAATTGCCATAAGAGCGAAATTAATCGAAAATTTACCAGAAAAAGGGCGAATGGTAGCTGTTTTTGCCTCTGAAGATTTGATTAAAGCGATACTAATGCAACTATCGTCTCCTTGGGTCGTAATCGGCAGTTTAAATGGAGAAGAAAATACGGTTATTTCAGGTAGAGACGAACCGATTGAGAAAATCATCGAGATTTTGGAGAGAGAAGGCATTAAAAACCATCCTTTAACGGTTTCTCATGGGTTTCACTCTCCCCTAATAGAGCCGATTTTAGAGGAATGGCAAACCAGTATGGCAGACATTTCCTTTCAGAAGCCAAAAATTCCTTTAATTTCTAATTTAACCGGTAAATTGTGGCCAGAAGATAAAATTCCTGATGGCAATTATTGGGGACAACAAACCTGTAACCCAGTACGTTTTAAAGAAGGAATTCAGACATTATTAGGGCAAAAATACCAGTTATTTTTAGAAATTGGGGCTAAACCAATATTATCTAAATTAGGACAACGTTGGCAGCAAGGAATTTGGCTTCCTTCTTTAGTTGAAGGAGCAGAAGATTGGACAATTTTAGCCTCAAGTATGGCTCATTTATCTGTTCAAGGGGCAAAGATCAACTGGAAAGGATGGGATCAGGACTATCACCGACATCGCTTATCTTTACCAACTTATCCTTTTCAACGTCAATTCTATTGGCTGGAAGAAACAGAAAAGATTGAACGGGAATATAGCCAAAATTCTCCTAATTATCTCGAAAATCCCCAAAAAACTATGACAGACTCTCAAAATTTTCCGAAGCAAGCCACTGATAACCCCCTGACACCAGAAGAAGATAATCATCATAAAAAGCAGATTATTCAAGAATTAAGGAATTTAGTCGCCAATTTACTCGATATTGACCCCAGTAAATTAGATTATCGTCAATCATTTTTAGAAATGGGAGCAGATTCCCTGGTTTTATTAGATGTGGTGCGAGCCATTGAAAATAACTATGGATTAAAGATTAATATTAGCCAATTATTTGAAGTATGGGCAACAATTGAAGCATTAGGAGAACATATCGCCCAAGAAATTCCTTCTTCGCCAATTTTAGAACCATCTAAGCCAGAAATTCAAGAAATTAGTCAAAAATCTCTGTCCAAGCCCTTGCTTAATTCTACTTTAGCAGAAACTAATCTCGAAAGAATTATTACTCAGCAATTAGAGGTAATGTCTCAACAATTGGCATTATTACAGGGAAAACCCCTAAATCAATCCCCAAAATTGCCCGTTGTTCCTCAAAATTCTAATAATTCTTTATCTTTGCCGGAAACAGAGAAAAAAAAAACCTGGAGACAAACCCCTCAAACGGTTAATTTTACCCCTCAACAACAAAACCATGTAAATGAGTTAATTAAGCGTTATAATGCCAAAACTGCGAAATCTAAAGCAAAAGCTAACGCATTCCGTCCTCTTCTTGCAGATAGTCGAGCCGTCGCTGGATTTCGCCCTTCAATCAAAGAACTCCTTTATCCCATTGTCGGAGAAAAAGCTCAGGGATCTCGATTTTGGGACATCGATGGTAATGAATATTTAGATATTACAATGGGGTTTGGCGTATTGTTATTAGGGCATAATGCCCCTGTTATTAGTCAAGCGATCGCGAAACAGCTAGAAAAAGGGTTACAAATTGGGCCTCAATCTAATTTAGCCGCTGAAGTCGCCCAATTAATCCAAGATTTAACAGGGGTTGAACGGGTTTTATTTTGTAATTCTGGGACTGAAGCGGTCATGACAGCCCTAAGATTAGCGAGAACTGTCACAGGACGGCGCAAAATCGCTTTATTTAGGGGATCTTATCACGGACATTTTGATGGGGTTTTAGCCGTTGCACCTCACGGGACAATGGAAACTGTTCCAATGGTAGCGGGAATCACTGAAAATGCGGTCAAAGACGTGCTGATGTTAGAGTACGATAGCCCCCGTAGTTTAGAAATTTTATCTCACCATCAAGATGATTTAGCCGCAGTTTTAGTAGAACCGGTTCCCAGTCGTCGTCCCCATGTACAACCGAAAGCTTTTTTACAAAAATTACGCACTTTCACCCAAACAGCCCAAATTCCTCTAATTTTTGATGAGGTATTGTTAGGATTTCGGATTCATCCAGGGGGGGCGCAAAAATGGTTTGGCATTGAAGCGGATTTGGTTACTTATGGAAAAATTGTAGGAGGCGGTTTACCAATTGGGGTAGTAGCTGGTAAATCGCGTTATTTAGATGCCATTGATGGAGGAGAATGGAATTATGGGGATAATTCCTATCCTCGCGCCGAAAAAACATTTTTTGCTGGAACTTTTAATAAAAATCATTTAGGTATGGCTGGGGCTTATGCTATTTTACAATATCTGAAAGAAGCGGGAGAAGGTTTACAACAACAATTAAATAGACGGACAACTGAGTTGGCTAATCAGTTGAATCATTATTTTGAAAAAGCGGAAATTCCTCTTAAAATTGTTTATTTTGGTTCATTGTTTCGCTTTTCATCCCCAGAAAATTTAGATTTACTCTACTATCACTTATTAGAAAAGGGCATTTATATTTGGGAAGGACGTAATTGTTTTCTCTCTAGCGCACATACGGATGAAGATATTGATTTTTTGAAAGAAGCGATTAAATCTAGTGTCATAGAATTACGAGAAGGAGGCTTTTTTCCCACTAAAAAGACTCAAGAAACGATTAATTCTTCTGTGAGTGCAAACCGATTATCTCCTAACATTATTTATCGGCGTTTACTTCCTTTAATAAGTCATCTTTCTCAGCACTCAGAATTGCAGGAATATCCCCAAGGATTTGCACAAATAGAAAAGCTGAGTTTAGCCTATATCATCGAAGCTTTTGAGCAATTGGGAATCAACTTTATTCAGGGGGAAAAATTGACTCCAGAAATAAAGAAAAAATTGGGAATTATGCCTTCATTTTCTTCACTTTGGCAACGGTTGTTAGAAATTTTAGCAGAAGAAGATATTTTCCACTTTACCCCTTCCGGTGGAGAAATTATTAAAAAGCCAGAGATAATTGAATCTAAAATATTAGCAGAAGAAATTGCCACTCAATATCCTTTTTTACAAGCAGAAATTACGTTACTCAACCGTTGTGGTTCCGCTTTAGCAGAGGTATTACAAGGTAAAGTTAATCCCCTACAGTTAATATTTCCTCAAGGTGACTTAAGTGCTGCGACTCAACTTTATAAAACATCTCCCATGGCAGTTTTTCTGAATACTTTAATTGAAAAAACTGTTAGTTTCGCTTTAGACTCAATTAATGAAGGCGAAAAAGCCCGTATTTTAGAGATAGGAGCAGGAACAGGGGGAACAACTGCCTATATTGTTCCTAATTTATCCCAAACGTCTGTAGAATATTATTTTACCGACCTTTCTCCCCTCTTTATTAACCGTGCAAAACAAGTTTTTCACCATTATTCTTGTCTGCATTATGGCAGTTTAGACATTGAACAGGAACCCCACAGCCAAGACTTAGGAAGAAAGACCTATCATATTATTATTGCCGCTAATGTAATTCATAGTACCGCTAACCTAATTCAGAGTTTAAAACATATTCATCAACTATTAATGCCAGGGGGAATTATCATTTTAATGGAAGGAACGTCTCCCCAGCGTTGGTTAGATTTGATTTTTGGGTTAACAGAAGGATGGTGGAAATTTACAGATCAAGAATTACGTCCTTCTTATCCCCTGATATCCGTAAAAAAATGGCAGAAAATTTTACAAGAGACAGGATTTACTGAGATAATTTCTTTACCAACCCCTGATAGTTCTTTAATTAATCAACAATCCCTTATTATTGCTCGTTCTCGTCATCAAATCCCCTTAACGTTAGCACAAAAACAACTTTGGACATTAGCACAACTCCAAGAAGAGGGATCAGTTGCTTATAACGACTCATTACGCTTAGAATTAACAGGAAAATTAGATATTAAAGCCTTAAATCAAGCGATCCAAACGATTGTGAATCGTCATGAAGCTTTACGCATTCTAATTGATGTTGAGGGAGAAACTCAAGAAATTTTACCTCAGTATACTATTGAAATTCCCTATTTAGATTTTAGCAAAAATGAACTAGCTGAAATGACAGCCTGGTTAAATAAAACCGTGCAAGAAACTTTTAATATGAGTGATTATCCCCCATTAAGATGGCATATTGTTAAAGTTTCTTCAGAGTTACATTGGTTGGTATTGACGATTCATCATATTATCTCAGATGGTTGGTCAATTGATCTTATGATGCAGGAATTAGCTGCACTTTATAATGCACAAAAAAAGGGAATTAAAACCACATTAAAACAACCAGATCAATTTAGTGAATATGTATCTCTTAATCACCAAACTAATCTATATAATTCAAAGAATGAAAGTTATTGGTTACAACAATTTAATGATATTATTCCTCAATTAGACTTACCCATGGACTTCCCTCGTCCTCCCATACAAACCTATCAAGGGAAACAGGAATTTGGAATTATTGAGAGTAGTTTAAAAGACAAAATAAAAAATTTAGAGCATCAACAAGGAGTAACTTTATTTATGATACTCTTGGCTATTTTTGATGTGCTTTTACAGCATTTATCTCAGCAAAATGATCGAGTAATTGGAATTTCAGCAGCCGGACAATTAGCGACAGGTAGAAAAAAATTAGTCGGGTATTGTGTTAATGTATTACCAGTGCGTTTTCGTGAGCCAAAAACAACTTTTTCTCAACATTTAGCTTATATAAAACAAACCCTATTAGAAGCTTATGAACATCAAACTTATCCCTATTCTCAACTTTTACAAAAATTGAAATTAAAACGAGATCCCAGTCGTCCCCCTTTGATTAATGTTCAATTTAATTTAGATAAATTTGGTCAAGGATTACAATTTACCGATCTTGATGTTAAAGCAGTGTTAAATTTTTCGGGTGCAACTCGAAGAGATTTAACTTGGAATTTAGCAGAAAATGAAGATAATTTGACCTTAACTGTAACCTATAATGCAGATTTATTTAAACCAGAAACAATTCAAAACTGGATCGAGCAATTTATAAGTTTATTGAAAACTATTATAGACAATCCAAATATTCCTTTGCTTACTCTCAAACAAAAACTAATAGAATTAGAACAAAGAAGACAATTTGGTAAAGCAGAGCAATTAGAAGGAATTGCCCAAAAAAGATTAAAAAGAATGCGACGCAAAACTAACAGTTAAAGACTCTAAAAGTATTTAAAAATTAACAATTAATAATTAAAGTAAAGACAATGGAAAATGTTTTATATCTGCTCAAATCTTATCAAACCCATAGAATTGTTCATACAAAAAGGACGTTTTATGAGCATTTAGTCGGAACCGGAGATTTATTAAAAAAATGGAAATGTGCTCCTACTCTCTGTTTGGCTGGGTATTTTCATTCTTTTTATGGCACAGAAGGAACCCAAAAAAACTACATTTTAAAATTTTGTCAACGAAAAGAATTACAAGAAGCGATTGGAGAAGAAGCTGAGAAAATTGTCTATTTATTTTGCATTTGTAAACAACGAGAAAATTATTTTGACATTCAACCTAACCAAAGGTCGGAAATTTGTATTATTAATCGGTTAACCTCTGATAAAATCACGATTAGTTATTCAGAATGGCTCAATTTAGTTATCTTACATATGGCAAATGTTATCGAAGAATTTGATTATGTACCTTGGCATCATAAAATTGGAATTTATATATTATTTTACCGTCTTCGCTATCGTAAAGTTTTTAAATATTTGTCTGATTCTGTCAAGACAGGTGTTCAACAAAAATTTACATTGGACTTAGCTAAAAATCTCTAGAATAAATAAATCAAGATTGATTACTTATCTCAATTAGATTAACCTTCAGAATACCCCAACCTAAAACCTATTATGACTCAACAAAAACTCAAAAATTTAGGACATCAAAAGTTAAGCCTCGTTAGGCGTAAATCTGTTAACATTGAAGCTCATGGATTAATTAAAAGCAGCTATTTTAGAGAAAAGATTCCTTTAATTATTCAACCTACCTTAGAAGGCTTGAATTTACGCAGTTGGTTAGAAATCAACCGTAACTTTATTGAAGAAAAGTTACATCAATATGGTGGCATTTTATTGCGTAATTTCCCGCTCCAAAAGCTAGTAGAATTTGAACAATTACTTCAAATAATTTGGGGAGATTTATTAGATTATACTTATCGTTCAACACCACGATCGCAGGTAACCGAAAAAATTCACACCTCAACCGAATATCCTGCTCATCAAACGATTCCTTTACATAACGAAATGGCCTATAGTTGTACTTGGCCGCTTAAAATAGCCTTTTTTTGCCAAAAAGCAGCGAAAGAGGGGGGGAATACCCCGATCGCAGACAGTCGAAAAATCTTCAAAAGACTATCCCCGAAACTTGTTGCTCAATTTGAAGAAAAAAAGATTCTATATGTGCGAAACTATAGTAAAGGATTAGATTTAAGTTGGCAAAATGTCTTTCAGACTGAGGAAAAATCAGTCGTCGAAGCCTATTGTCGTCAGCAGAGAATTAACTGGCAATGGAACGAAGGCGATCGCCTAAAAACTTGGCAAGTCTGTCAAGCAACTGCTATTCATCCCCAGACTAAAGAAAAAATATGGTTTAATCAGGCGCACTTATTCCATATATCTAGTCTAGATCCCCAAATTCAAGATTTGTTTTTAACTGAGTATAAAGAAGAAGACTTACCCCGTAATGCTTATTACGGAGATGGATCTCCCATTGACCCTTCCATTATTGCTGAAATTTGTCATTGTTATCAACAAGAAACCATAATTTTTCCTTGGCAAACAGGAGATATTCTTTTGTTGGATAATATGCTAGTTTGTCACGGAAGAATGCCTTATCTTGGTGAACGAAAAGTTCTGGTAGGAATGGCGCAGTCTTACTCAAATTAAGACAAGTTTAACCCCCATAAAAATCTTGAAAAACTTAAGAACAATTATGAACAAACAAACTCAACTAAACTGGCTTACACTTTCTTTAAAAGACTTGACTGCCTCTCAAGATTTAATCTCTCAAATTTATCAAGAAAAGCTTCATGGAATAATTATTAAACAGGTGTTTTCACAGCAAGAAATGGATGAGGTATGCCAAAAACTTTCATTTTATCAAACTAACTTACATCCTACGATGTATGGAGAAACTATAGGACTCAATCTATTTCAAAAAGTCATGAGTGATTATGATTATTTTCAAGAATCAAAAGATTTGAGAGCCACTTTAAAAAAGGTATTTGTTACTGATTTTGAAACAAACGTTGAATCAGTTTTTAGTCAAATTTCAGGAGGAAGGAAAATAAAAATCCCTCAAGAAAATGGTAATTACTACACGCCAGCAACCATTCGATTTGTACAACCACAGCAAGGTGGAATTCCTGCCCATACTGGTAGTGAAGCTTTATATAATACTGGTTATGATTATTTGAAAACCCAAGCAGATTTACCTGATTCCATGAGTTATTTTTTAGTAATTGATAAACCAGAATTAGGAGGAGAATTAGTTATTTATGATGTGTTTCTGAGTAAAATAGATAAAGAAAAAAAAGAACTCAAGGAGTTTTTTGCTGACCTCAAAAAGAACTTAGATAAATCTCCTCAAACGCTCTTTAATCCCGATGTCGGAGATATGGTTATCTTTAAAGGAAGTACAATTATGCATAAAGTTGCAGATGTCTCTGGAAGCAAAAAGCGTATTACTATAGGCGGCTTTTTAGCTGTGTCTCATGATAATCAAAGTATTTATTATTGGAGCTAATCAGTTATTTAAGATTTAAAAATATCAATTGAAATTTTATGACTGATTCCATTAGCTAGAAAGGAAATTTAGTTATTTAGTTTACTCAGATAACCCATGATTACTAAAAAAATAGAAGGATTTCGCCTCTCCCCTCAGCAAAAATATCTATGGTTATTAAATCACAAGAATTCTAATAATTATTATCGAACTCAAGGGGCATTTTTGTTAGAAGGACACCTAGATAAAGAGCGATTAATGAATGCTCTGCAAATGGTTATTCAACGCTTGGAAATTTTGCGGACAACTTTTTATAAATTGCCAGAAAGCACCCTTCCTCTGCAAGTAATTGGAGATAGCTATGTTCCCTTCATTGAGCAATATAATTTACAAAAAGAATCAAAAGAAAAACAATTAGAACAAATAGAAGCTATTTTTAAAAATCTGCTACAAAGACCATTAAATCTCGAAAAAATGCCCCTTTTTAAAATTGCTTTAGTGCAATGTTCAGCTAATGAATTGACATTGATTATTGGTTTGCCAAGTTTATTAGCTGATCGCTTTTCCTTAAGGCATTTAATCAGGGAAATTAGTATTTGCCATGAACAAAAAAGAGAAGAAAATATAATCGATGAACCATTCCAATATGTGGATTTTTCAGAGTGGCAAAATGAGTTACTAGAATCCCCAGAAACGGCTGAAGGAAGAGAATATTGGCAACAGCAAACTTCGTCAGGTTATTTTGAATTAAAAATGCCCCTAACCCTTCAAAAAAATCATGAATTTGCTGCTAATTTTCAACCTGGGTTTATTACTTTAACCCTTGAACAAAAAGACTTTCAATTATTTGAAAGTTTGACTAAAAAATATCAAATTACTTATCAAGATTTTTTTCTAAGTTGCTTTTTAATATTCTTATCAAGACTAACTCATGAAGAAGAGGTAACGGTAGGATTAGGGTCTAGTAATCGTCATCACGAAGAATTAGCACAAAGTATTGGATTAATGGCAAAATATTTGCCAATGTCGACACCTGTAGACTCATCCCTTAATTTTATTACATTCTGTCAGCAAATCTCTCAAAAAGTTCAAGAATTAAGCAAATGTCAAGACTATTTTGTTCCTGAAGCTGAGAAATTTGTCGGAAATGGAATTACATTTGAAACTGATTTTCACTCAAATAAAATAACTGCTCAAGGAGAAATAAAGGGAACATTAATCCGAGAATTTTCCTGTATTCAACCTTATCAATTGAATGTTTTTTGTCAACAATATTCTCAGGGAATTGACATTGAATTTCACTACAATACGAAAAGTTTTTCTTCAGACGTTATTGAAGGTTGGCTACGAAATTATTACACACTATTAATGAATGCCTGTGCAAAGCCAACTCAAAAGATAGAAGAATTAGATCTTTTAACGGATGATGAAAAGCAACGTATTTTATTAGAATTTAATCCTAGCTTAATCTCTTATTCCTTGGAAAATTCCCTAAATGACTCCTGTATTCATCATCTTTTTGAAACTCAAGTCAAACAGACTCCTCAAGACATTGCCGTAATTTGTGAGGAAGAAAAACTGACTTATTCTCAGCTTAATGCCCTAGCTAACCAATTAGCCCATCATTTACGTCATTTAGGGGTCAAACCTGATGATTGTGTCGGAATTTGTGTTGAGCGATCACCTTGGATCTTGATAGGATTACTAGGAATTTTAAAAGCAGGAGGAGCTTATGTCCCATTAGATCCGATTTTACCCCATGAGCGGTTAAAATTCATGGTAGACAATAGCCAAGCTCAAATAGTCATCACCCAGCAACATCTTAAATCGATAATATCCCCCTTAGCAGCGCAAACGGTTATCTTAGATGGAGATGAAACAGTTATCTCCCATTACAGTGAAGCTAATTTAGACATAAAGGTAACCTCAGAAAATTTAGCTTATGTCATCTATACCTCTGGATCAACAGGGAAACCCAAAGGAGTTGCGATCGAACATAGACAACTTGTTAACTATGTACAGGGAATTATAGACCGTCTTCAGTTACCGAAAAAAGCCAGTTATGGATTAATTTCTACGTTTGGGGCAGACTTAGGGAATACCATGATTTTCCCCTCCTTATGTCATGGAGGTTGTTTACACATTATTTCTCAAGAAAATATGACAGATCCCCTAGGATTAGAGGATTATTTATCACAACAAAGAGGAATTGACTATTTAAAAATTGTTCCCAGTCATTTACAAGCATTAATCTCAGAAAGTCCCAACCCATCACAAATTTTACCGAAAAAAACCTTAGTCTTAGGGGGTGAAACAACCCCTTGGGAATTAGTTCAAAAGGTCAAAAAATTAGCCCCAAATTGCCAAATTGTTAACCATTATGGCCCAACAGAAACAACCGTAGGCGTTCTCACTTATCAAGTAACACAAGAAAGTCAAGACAGAGGCACTGCTTCAGTTCCCTTGGGATCTCCTTTACCAAATACCCAAATATTTGTATTAGATTCTCAATTGCGTCCTGTTCCGGTTGGTTTTCCAGGAGAAATCTATATAGGAGGCGATAATTTAGCCCGTGGCTATCTCAATCAACCAAATTTAACGCAAGATCGTTTTCAGTCTCATCCCTTTAATCAACAGTTAACCCTAAAAGTTAAAAACAGTCACTTAAAATTAAAAATTACCCGTGGTGAATGGTTTAATCGAGAAGCAAAATTTAAGATGCAAACCAGTCACACCACAACATTAAACCTCAAAAATTTTAAAATAAAGTTATCACAACGACTCTACCGCACTGGTGATTTAGCACACTATCTTCCCGACGGGAATATTGAATTTTTAGGAAGAATTGATCATCAAATAAAGCTTCATGGTTTTCGTATTGAGTTAGGAGAAGTGGAAGCAAAATTAAAAAATCATCCGTCAGTGAGAGATACAAGGGTGATGGTTAGGGAAAAAACGGATGAAAATAAATTACTGGTGGCTTATGTGGTATCTTATGCCACAAATAAGCCAAAAATTTCTGAATTACGCAATTTTTTGCAAAAAAGCTTACCAGAGTTTATGATTCCTAACTGCTTTGTCTTTTTGGATCGTATTCCCCTAACACCCAACGGTAAATTAGATCGACAAAAGTTACCACTTCCTGAAATTACCCGAAGTCAAGTAGAAACCACTTATGTGTCCCCAAGAACTCCTCAAGAGGGAACCTTAGCCAAAATCTGGGCAGATATTCTGCATCTTGAACAAGTCGGTGTTGAAGATAACTTTTTTGAGTTGGGGGGAGACTCTATTCTTGGTACTCAAATTGTTGCCAGGGCTAAATTAGCGGGCTTAAAATTAAAACCGATTGATCTATTTGAGCATCAAACCATTGCAGCATTAGCCAAAATTATTGAAACTGAAGCGTTTAAGTTACAAATAGGAGATAATCAAGGTCAAGTTCCTTTAAACCCCATTCAACAGTGGTTTTTTCAACTCTCCCTTCCTAATCTTCATCACTGGAATATGTCTATTCTCCTAGATATTCCTCCCAATGTTCTTGTCACTGATTTAGAAACTGTTATTCAAGGGTTAGCTGAGCATCATGATAGTTTAAAATTATCTTTTCGGCCAGAAAAATCGGGTTGGATACAGTATTATGGGGAAATTAAGGAGAAAATAACATTTATTAAACGGGATCTCTCTAATATTCCCGAAAAAGAACTTTCTAGCACCCTGGCAACCCAAGCAACTCAAGTCCAAAATAGCTTAAATTTAGAGCATCCTCCCTTATTTCGGGTAGTATGGTTTGATTTAGGGGTTAAACGAGGCGCACGGTTATTAGTGATTATTCATCATCTGTTGATGGATGGGGTATCTTGGCGAATTTGGTTAGAAGACTTTCATACAGCTTATAACCAAGTAAAACGGGGCGAAAACATACAGTTAGGGGCGAAAACGACATCTTTTCAATATTGGTCAAAAAAATTAAAGGATTATGCTCAATCAGAAAGTATTTTATCAGAATTAGATTATTGGTTAGCCCAATTTCCTGCTTCTCCTAGTTATCTGCCTCGAATTCATCAACAAAATGGCAAAGTTGAGGCAAAGATCGAGAAAGTAATTGTATTTCTGGATGCTAAAGACACAGACGCAGCTTTGCACAAAGTTTCCAAACATTATCGCACTCAAATGAATGAGTTATTGCTGTGTGGGTTACTACAAACTTATCAAAGCTGGACAGGAAACAATTATCTCTGGGTAGAGTTGGAAGGACATGGTAGAGAGGAATTATTTGAGGAGATCGATCTGTCCCGAACCTTGGGCTGGTTTACAACTCGTTTTCCTTTATTATTATCTTGTGATCCTTGTTTTTCTCCTTCTCAGTCTCTAGAAGTGGTCAAAGAAACCCTCCGTCAAATTCCCAATCGAGGTATCGGTTATGGAATGTTACGCTATCTGAATCAGCAAAAGGAAATAGGGACTCAATTAAGTAATTTACCACAACCTGAATTATGTTTTAATTATCTGGGTCAATTTACCCAAGAAGACTCTATTTTTCCTTTATTATTTGATGATCGAGGCAGCGAAAAAAGTGGTTTAGGACAGCATACATCAAGTATTACCCTTGATGTTATGGTAGTTGAGGGTCAAACTCGTTTTGAATGGACTTACAATTCTCGGCAATACCAACCAGAAACAATAGAAAAATTAGCGCAAGATACCATAAATACTTTAAAAACTTTAATTGACGACTGTCTTAAGAGTAAACCTAATTATACCCCTGATGACTTTCCTTTAGCTCATTTAACTCAAGAAAGATTAGACAAAATCGTCCTGAAATTTCCGGCGATCGCCGATATTTATCCTTTATCTCCCCTCCAACAAGGATTACTTTTCCACTGTCTTTATGAAGCTGAGTCTAACCTTTACTGTCAGCAAAAAGTTTTTACCCTTTCGGGTGCCTTAAATGAGGACAAGTTTCGCTTAGCTTGGGAAACAATTATTAACCGTCATGATAGCTTAAAAAGTGCTTTTATTTGGCAAAACTTAGTAACTCCTTTGCAAGTTATTCCCTCAGAAGTTTCTTTGCCTTGGTATCAAGAAGATTGGCGGTTTTTATCGATATCTTCTCAAGAGAAAGCCTTAGAAAAGTATCTGAAAACTGATGCTCAACAAGGATTTTCTTTTGCCAATGCGCCTTTAATGCGTCTGAGTTTATTTCGACTCTCTGATAATCAATATTATTTAATTTGGAGTCATCATCACCTGCTGTTAGATGGGTGGTGTAATAGCATTATTTTTCAAGAAGTATTTAGCGTTTATCAAAGCTTATCTCAAGAGAAGAAAGTCAGATTATCACCAGTTTCCTCTTACAAAAACTATATTAATTGGTTAAACAAAAACAATGATTCAAAAGCCGAAAAGTTCTGGAAACAATCCCTAAAAGGAATTAAAAAAGCGACACAATGGGGAATTGAACTTCCTCTGACTAATAAAAATACTCAAATCAATCAAAATCAAGCAAGAGAACAAAGTCAACTGACAACGGAGATAACCGAAAAATTAATCAATTGGACACAATCTCAACATCTAACCCTTAATACGGTACTTCAAGGTTGTTTTGCCTTTTTATTAAGTCGTTATAGTGGAGAAGATGAGATTATTTTTGGTGCAACAGTATCAGGAAGACCACCCGAATTAGTAGGGGTAGAATCTATGGTAGGATTATTAATTAATACTATTCCAGTTAGCGTTTCTATTCAACCTCAGTTATGTCTGCTAGATTGGTTTAAACAGCTTCAAAAAGAACAGATAGAACGTTTAGAATATCAATATAATTCTTTGGTTCAGATACAAAAATGGAGTGATATAACGCCCGAAAGCCAATTATTTGAAAGCTTTATTACTGTAGAGAATTATCCCATTGATCCATCATTACATCAAGGAGAAATTAAAATTGTAGATGTCAAATCTTTTTCTCAGACTAATTATTCCCTTGGGGTTACTGTAGAATTATATCCAACTTTCTTGCTTGTCATTGATTATAATTCTCAGCAATTTACAGAGAAATCCGTTCGTCGTTTGCTTGATCAATTGCAAACCTTAATAGAAAATGTCCCCAATTATGCTAATCAGAATCTCTCAGAAATAACCATAACTCCCACAGAAGAAAATAAAATATTATTAGATAGTTTTAATGCAGATTTTGACTAAAACACTAGCAGAAATCATGAATTTCTTATATGCTTTTAAAGCAAATTAGTTGAGTAACAAGTAAAAACAATTATGATAATTTTAACAGTCACTAATACCAAATCCTCATCTCAAAAGCTACTTATTTATTTATCCTATTGCCTATTGCCTATTGCCTTTCTTCATAAGTAACCTACGATAACCAGATTTAGTATAACATCAATGAAACAAAGTAATCAATCAGAAATGATAGGAATTTTAGGGGGAATGGGCCCCTTAGCATCAGCAGAATTTTTAAAGACAATATATGAATATAATCTTGACAAGCAACGAGAACAAGAATTTCCTAAAATAATCGTTTATTCTGATCCAAGTTTTCCTGATAGAACCGAAGTGTTTCTTAAGCAAGATTATCATTATTTTTTGGAAAAATTAATTGACACTCTCTCGAAATTATGCCAACTAAATGTCTCAAAAATTATTATTTGTTGTATAACTTCTCATTACTTGTTACCGCAACTTCCTGATGAATTTAAAAAGCGAATTATTTCTTTAATAGATATTATAATGATTGATATTTTAAAGCAAAAAGAGAAACATCTCTTGATTTGTTCAAAAGGAACGAAAAAATTAGAAATTTTTCAAAATCATGAATTTTGGCCAATGGCTAAAAATTATCTAATTTTACTGGATGAAGAAGATCAAAATATAATTCATCAAATGATTTACCATCTTAAAGTGCAAGGAACAATAAAAGAGTGTTTTCCTATTTTAGAATCCTTAAAAACCAAGTATAATATAGAAAAGTTTGTTGTCGGATGCACAGAAATTCATTTACTGAGTAAATATTGGGATTTACAGATGAATCAAAATAGAAAAGAAAAAATTTTTCTAGATCCTTTAACTATTTTAGCTCGGACTTTACCTGAATTGTCCCTATCTCAAGCAAATTATAATTGCTAAATATTTCTCGACAACTAACACAATTTATCCTTATCAATATGGACAAAAAAACTCACATTCAAGCTTGGTTTAGCCACAATGCAGCACAGTTTAATGATAAGATTGCCATTCGTTATGAATCACGACATTTCACCTATGACCAAATTGAACAGCAATCTAATCAACTGGCTAATTTCTTGATTGATCAGGGTGCATCGAAAGGAACTTTAATCGGGATTTGTTCTCAAGATTCGGCTGAGATTATTATAGCGATTATTGCTATTTTAAAAGCAGGCTGTGTTTTTGTTCCCTTAGATCCAAATCTTCCTGATTTTCGACTTAAAACAATTATTTCAGACATTAACTTGCAGTGGTTAATTATTGATGCAATGGGATTTGAAAAAATCAATAATTTAACCGAAATTGAATCTTTTCAACTCAGATTAATTTCTAGAGAAAAACAAATGTTTGAAACCCAAAAATCAAACCTAAGCTACTTGGGAAACTATTTAGCCTATTCTGTTTCAGATCTCCCTACGATTGACTCACAACCCGATGATATATGCTATCTTTATTTTACATCTGGTTCAACTGGAAAACCAAAAGGAATAGCAGGTCGTCTGAAAGCGATCGCCCATTTTATTAACTGGGAAATTGAAACCTTAAAAATTCAAAAATCGACTCGCGTAAGTCAATTAACAAGTCCATCTTTTGATGCTTTTCTCAGAGATATGTTTCTTCCTTTGTGTTCTGGGGGAGTGGTTTGTGTACCAGACTCAGTAGATACTATTCTTGATGGAAGAAAATTAGTCAGATGGATAGACGCTCAAAACATTAATTTGATTCACTGTGTTCCCTCTTTATTTCGTACCCTTCTCAATGAAGACTTAACGCCACAATTATTTTCAGATTTACAGTATATTCTCTTATCAGGAGAAACCATTTACAGTGGAGATATTGCGCGGTGGTGTGATATTTATGGAGACAGAATTCAATTAGTGAATCTCTATGGTGCTTCTGAAACAACCATGACAAAATTCTTTTATTTTATTCAGTCTTCAGATCAGCAACGGCGAACCATTCCCATTGGAAAACCCATGACAGGAGCAACTGCATTAATTGTTGATGAAAGCGGACAAGCTTCTCCGATAGGAATGGTAGGAGAAATTTATATTCGCACACCTTATCGTACTTTAGGATATTATCAACAACCTGAGTTAACTAATCAGGTATTTATTCCAAATCCTTTTAGTAATAATCCCACGGATATTGTCTACAAAACAGGGGATCTTGGTCGCATTTTACCCGATGGAAATTTTGAATATTTAGGACGCAAAGATAAACAAGTAAAAATTCGAGGCGTGAGAATAGAATTAGGAGAAATTGAAGATTATTTACGCTTACATCAAGCGGTAAAAGATGCAGTTGTTATCGATATTAACGACACCAATGGTAATAAATATCTCTGTGCTTATGTTGTTCTCAACCAAGAGCTTGAATTTGCCCGATTAAAAGACTTTTTAAGCCAATTCTTGCCAACGATCATGATTCCCTCATCGTTTGTCGTCATGGAGAGGTTACCGCGAACCATTTCAGGAAAAGTAGACAAAAAAGCACTTCCCTCTCCTAGTCAAACCGTAAATCGTCAGTTTATTGCCCCTAGAACGCCACTAGAACAAGAGTTAGCGCAAATTTGGATGAAGGTACTAAATATTAAACAAGTGGGGATTAATGATAACTTTTTTGCCTTAGGGGGACATTCCCTATTAGCCACACAATTAGTCACTCGTATGGGAAAAGCGTTTCAAGTCGAAGTTCCCTTGCGAATTCTTTTTGAGTCACCAACATTAGCCGCTCAAGCGGAAAGTATTGAGGCACTACGTTGGTTAACCGAAACTTCGCCAAGATCCTTGGATGGTCAAACAGAGGAAGGAATCTTATGACAGTTATTGAGCTTTTATCAACATTGCGTGGTAGTAACATTCAGTTGTGGCTAGATGGCGATCGTCTGCGGTATCATGCGCCACAAGGAGCAATGACATCTCAGTTATTAAGTCAGATAGCGGAAAAAAAAACAGAAATCATTGAAATATTACAAAAAAATCAGGGAAAACCGCCCCAAATAACTGCCCAAGTCCATAGAGAGTCTCATTTTCCCCTTTCTTTTACCCAACAGCGTCTCTGGTTTTTAGAACAGTTAATTCGTGATCCTTCTGTTTATCATATTTGTGGTGGAATTACCCTGCGAGGACCCCTTAAAGTAGACAGATTAGAACAGTGTTTGAATGAAATTATCCAACGTCACGAAAGTTTGCGGACTAGCATTAACGTCGTCAACGAACAGCCAAGACAAGTGATTCATTCAGAGGTAACATTAACCCTCAAGCACTTAAATCTTCAACAAATTCCCCAACCCCAGCAACCCGAAGCAATCACGTTATTACTTACAGAAGAGGCGCAAAAACCCTTCAATTTAGCTAATGCTCCCTTATTAAAAGCAACCCTGCTACACTTAGCTAAATTTGAGTACATATTAGTGTTAACCCTTCATCATCTTGTTTTTGATGCTTGGTCTACCGCAATACTGGTTAAAGAATTAAAGGCATTATATGAGGCAAAATACAATGGTAATCCTGCTTCATTGCCTAAATTACCGCTCCAATATAAAGATTTTGCCGTTTGGCAACAAAAGTGGTTACAAGGAGATGTTTTAAATCGACAACTGAGTTATTGGAAACAAACTCTACAAGGCCAACTCCCCTACCTACAATTGCCTACCGATTATCCCCCATCATCATCCTCTTCCTTTGAAGGAGATAGCCAGTCCTTTCTTCTGTCACAACCCCTCAGCAATGCCCTAAAAACCTTCAGTCAGCAACAAGGGGTTACGCTATTTATGACCCTATTAGCAGCCTTTAAAACACTACTTTATCGTTATACCCGCCAAGAAGACTTGCTGGTGGGAACAGCTACAGCCGGCCGTTCTCAGCCAGAATTAGAACCATTAATTGGCTGCTTTGTCAATACTTTAGTCTTACGAACTCAGCTTTCTGGAGACCTCTCCTTTGTGTCCCTCTTAGCTAAGGTGCGAGAAGTGGCCCTCGCTGCTTATGCTCATCAAGATTTACCCTTCGAGAAATTAGTTGAAGAATTACAACCCGAAAGAAACTTAAGCCATTCCCCTTTATTTCAAGTGGGCTTTGTCTTCTATAATGTCCCCAATACAGAATTAAAATTGCCAGGTTTAAGCTTACGTTCTTTTTCCGTAGAAACCAAGAGAGCGAAATTAGATTTAACGTTATCTTTAAAAGAGACCGAAGAAGGATTAAGTAGTCGATGGGAATATCGAACAAATTTGTTTAAGGCTACGACAATTACTCGTATGTTTGGGCATTTTCAAACCCTATTAACCGCTATTGTCAATAATCCTCAACAGTCATTGGATGAATTGCCCTTATTGACGCAAGCTGAATCTCAACAGTTAATCCAAGACTGGAATCAAACTCAAAAAGACTATCCCGATGATGTGTGCATTCATCAGCTATTTGAAGGGCAAGTTAACCGTAACCCAGAGGCGATCGCCTTAACCTTTAATGATCGCTTAATGACCTATCAGCAGTTGAATATCCAAGCTAATCAATTAGCTCACTATTTACGCTCATTAGGCGTAAAACCTGGCGATCACATAGGAATGGCTCTAGAGCGATCGCCATTAATGATGATCGCTCTCTTAGGCATTCTCAAAACAGGGGGAGTTTATGTTCCCTTAGATCCCACCTATCCTCAAGAACGTTTGGCCTTTATGGTAGAAGATGCCAACTTGCCAATTATCCTCACGGAAACCTCATTAAACCGTTGGCAAACCTCAGAAAAAATTACCATCATTTGTTTAGACCAAAATCAGCAAGAAGTAGAGCAATACAGCCAGATTAACCCGAATCTGAAGATTAAAGCCCACCATCCTGCCTACATTATTTATACGTCTGGTTCTACAGGTCTTCCGAAAGGGGTTCTCGTGGCTCATCGCGGGTTATGTAACCTAGCCCTTGCCCAGATAGAAACCTTTGCCGTTCAAGAAGATAGTCGTGTCCTGCAATTTGCCTCCATGAGCTTTGATGCTTCAATCAGTGAGATTTTTATGGCATTAGTGAGAGGGGCAACTCTTTGCTTAGTGAGTCGTGATATTCTGTCTAATCCCGTCAAATTATGGCAACATTTACGAGAGCAATCCATTACAACCATCACCTTACCCCCCTCTATGTTAGCCATGCTACCAGAGGAAGAACTTCCCGCTTTGCAGACATTAATTGTTGCAGGGGAAGCTTGTTCTGCCGATCTTGTTGCTCGTTGGTCTCATCGTTGTCGTTTTTTCAATGCTTATGGCCCAACGGAAACCACTGTTTGTGCCACCATTGCCGAATGTACTCACTCCCAAGTGCAACCCTCTATTGGTCGCCCAATTGCCAATACCCAAGTTTATATTCTCGATCCC
This sequence comes from Crocosphaera sp., assembly GCA_030064955.1. GTDB lineage: Bacteria > Cyanobacteriota > Cyanobacteriia > Cyanobacteriales > Microcystaceae > Crocosphaera. The sequence continues at coordinate 4,240 of JASJDW010000039.1, read as the reverse complement.
TACCTTCAACCCGTTCCCATTGGCGTACCAGGAGAACTGTATATTGGTGGGATTGGACTCGCACAAGGTTATTTGAATCAACCAGACTTGACAGCGCAACAATTCCTGCCTAATCCTTTCTTCAATGGGTCTACCTCAGAAAAATTATATAAAACTGGCGATTTAGCTCGTTATCATCAAGACGGTTCCATTGAATTTCTCGGTAGAATTGACCATCAAGTTAAAATTCGCGGATTTCGTATCGAATTAGGAGAAATTGAAACAAGACTTGGCCAATATCCAGAGGTGCAGCACTGTGTGGTTATCGCTGATGAAACCCCCATAGGTAGGCAGTTAGTCGCTTACATTGTCCCTCAAGATGGCCTTGATCTTGAAGGACAAAAACTCAAGGACTACCTCAAGGGTTATTTACCGAATTATATGATTCCTTCTTGGATCATGACTTTAGATACTTTGCCCTTAACCCCCAACGGAAAGGTGGATCGCAAGAGACTGCCTAAGCCAGATTATAATAGACACTCCTCAGCAAACATGCTGATTACCTCTCGTGACAGTATAGAGCTTAAGCTTGTGCAAATTTGGGAAGAGGTACTCAAGATTCATCCCATTGGTGTCACCGATAACTTTTTTGACGTTGGGGGTCATTCTTTACTAGCGTTACGGTTAATCGCTCTGATTGAACAACAGTTCCAGATTGAATTACCCCTATCGATTCTTTTTGAAAATGGGACAATTGAAGCAATGGCGACAATTTTACGCGCTCAATCTGCTGTTGCCTCTTGGTCTCCTTTAGTTACTATCCAAAGCTCAGGTTCTCAGACCCCTTTATTCTTGGCTCATCCCATTGGGGGTAATGCGTTAGGATATATTGCTTTAGGACGTTATCTCAGTTCCAATCAGCCTCTCTACGCCCTGCAAGCCCCTGGAATGGACGGACAAAAATCCCCTTATACTAGCATCCCTGACTTGGCAAGTTATTACATTGAAGCGGTGAAAACGATACAGCCTTGTGGTCCTTACTTGTTGGGAGGACACTCCTTTGGGGGACTGGTTGCTTTGGAAATGGCTCAACAACTACACAAACAAGGACAAGCGATCGCCTTACTGGTGATTATGGATACACCTGCCCCGATTCATGGACAGGTTGTTGAATCAATTGATGATGCAAAATGGTTAGTGAAACGAGCGCAGGTTTTAGAACGCTTTTTTGGAATTCACTTAGAAGTTGATTATACAGAACTCCAGCAATTGAATTCAGCAGCGCAATATAGCTACTTTTTAGCAAAATTGAGACAAGGTAATCTCATTCCGCCAGACGCAGGAGAGCAAATGATTTGTTCCCTCTTGGCAGTTCAGAAAGCCAGTCACCAAGCGTTAATTGAGTATATCCCTCAAATTTATCCAGGCAAAATTACCCTTTTGCGAGCAGCAAGGCCATTAGTTGAAGATTCTGATGGGGTATTTTCTCAAAGTTTTCGCCAACCAGACTTGGGGTGGAGTGAATTGACCCCTGAACCAGTAGACGTTTATGACGTTCCTGGGGATCACATAACGATGTTAGCTGAACCCTATGTTCAAGAATTAGCTAATCAACTAAAATTGATTATAACCTAGTATTTTTAAGTCTTTTACTTCTGACTTCTGTGCAGTCGCGCCGCAGCGTAGCGAGGAACTTCACACTTCTGACTTCTGCTATAGTCTCTATTATTCAATTATTCAGGGAAATTGTATGTGTGGCATTTGCGGATATTTTGATATTAAAAAAGAGCGAAGTCCCCAAAAAAATATTTTAGTTGCTATGGCAAATACGATAATTCATCGGGGGCCAGATTCATCGGGCTATTTTCTGGGAAACTATGGTGGAATGGGTTTTCGCAGATTGAGTTTAGTTGATTTAGAAGGGGGAGAACAACCTCTTTATAATGAAGATCATTCAATCGTCTTGGTTTGTAACGGAGAGATATTTAACTATCGTGAACTCAGGGAAAATTTACAGAAAAAAGGTCATAAATTTCGGACAAATACTGATGTAGAAGTCTTAGTCCATTTATATGAAGAATATGGCCATAAATTTTTAAATAAACTTAACGGTCAATTTGCGTTTGTTCTGTACGATCGCAAAGAACAGACCTTAATGTTAGCTAGAGATCACATGGGAATTTGTCCTTTATTTTATACAATTGTTGATAATATTTTGATTTTTGCTTCAGAAATAAAAGCAATTTTAGCTCATCCCCTTGTGGTTCGTGAAGTTGATTTAACAGGGTTAGATCAAGTTTTAACTTTTCCGGGTTTGGTCAGTCCAAGGACAATGTTTAAAAATATAAAAAGTCTCAAAAGTGGACATTATTTGACCATTAAAGATTGCCAAGTTAAGCTGACAGAATATTGGGATTTAGACTATCCCAAAATTGGGGAAGAGCCTGTTTATTTATCAAAAGAATATTATACAGAAAAATTACAAGAAATATTAATTCAATCTATCAAATATCGATTACAAGCTGATGTTCCTGTTGGAATGTATATTAGCGGAGGATTAGATTCTTCGTTAATAGCAGCAATTGCTCAGAAAATTTGTTCAGATACTCAAATGTATTCTTTTTCCATTGGGTTTACTGATAAAGATATATGTGAAGGGGATTATCGTGACATTTTATTGAAGCAATTGAACAATTTTAGACATCATAATCTTAATTTTGATAGACACAGTATTAGTGAAGGTTTGGCAAAAGCTATTTATCATTCTGAATGTCCTCTCAAAGAAACCTATAATACAGCATCTTTAGCTCTTTCAAACTGTGTAAATAGTAATAATATCAAAGCTATTTTAACGGGTGAAGGTGCCGATGAATTATTTGCTGGATATGTCGGTTATCGTTTTGATCAAGCTCAAAAAAGTGATTCTTCTCAGACTATAAATAATTATAATTGGGAAACGGTATTAGAAGAAGAGTTAAGGCTGAAAGTTTGGGGAGATAGTCGTATTTTTTATGAAAAGGATCTCTATGCTTATCGAGAAACAAAGCTGGCTTTATATTCTTTAGAACTTAATGAAAGATTTAATCAATTTGATTGTCTCAATTTTGAATTAGTTAATCCAAAGAAACTACAATCTCGACATTATATTCATCAACGCTCCTATCTAGATTTTAAGTTAAGATTATCAGATCATTTAGTGTCTGATCACGGCGATCGCATGGCTCTCGCTAATTCTGTTGAAGCTCGTTATCCCTTTTTAGATATAAATATAGTTGAATTTTCTAAAGAAATACCTCCCGATTTAAAATTAAATCAATTAACCGAAAAATATATCTTAAAACAGATAGGAAAAAATTTTCTTCCTTCTGAAATTATTACCAGAGAAAAATTTGCTTTTCATACTCCTGGTAGCCCTGAGTTATTCAAAGCTAATCGAGAATATATTAATGATATCTTATCAAGTCAATTAATTAAAAAACAAGGTTACTTTAATCCAGAGATGATCAAAAATATTAGAAAAAAATATGAGCAAAAAGATTTTCGACTGAATCTTCCTTTTGAGCTAGATTTATTGATTATTCCTCTTACTTTTGGCATATTTTTAGACCAGTTTAAAATGCCTACTCTCAACTAGGGGTAGACTCACATCTTGCACCTGATGAGACAAAGTTCCAAACCATGTTCATAAAACCAGGGATTTAGTAACTTTAACCTCCTGAGAAGAGAAAGGAGTAAAATGTGAGGAAGAAGTAAAATTAAGGCTTGTTGGGCTGAATCATACCAATCTAAGTCATCAAAGTTATCATTGTGTAAATAAACCCAGTAAGCTAACATATAAGAAAGAAAAGAAAGAATTAACCAACGATAAACTCCTAATAAAGTTTTTTGACCAAAACGGTGAAGACTAAACTGATGTTTAGCCGTTTTAAAGAAACCTTCAATTGGCCATCGATATTTCCCCCATCGGTTAATGTTCTGGTATTAGGGATTCCTAGAATTCCCTGATGATTAAAAGAAGCACTACGGATTTTTTTAATAAATTGAATTGTCCCAAATGCCGTATCTCCCAAGACATAAATTTGAAAGGATTTTGTTAAAATAGAAGGTAATGTATTCAGTAATTTTAAAGCCAATTGGGACGGCGATGGATTGTCTTTCCCTCTATAGACACGAAAATTCCAAGGGATTCGCCAATTTCCTATTACTAAGTAAAGGACAACAATGTGTAAACCCTTCTTATGATTATAGACTCGAACCAAAT
>JASJDW010000290.1 GCA_030064955.1 Crocosphaera sp. | reverse complement strand
TCTTTAAATAATTCGTATTGATGATCAAAATTTTGAAAACTTTTAGAAAGTGACCTTGTTTTATTGAGTCGATAATCTCCCAATGATTCGTATTTAGGGTAAAGTAAATAAAAATCTTTTGTCCCAGAATGTGAAAAAGATTTTTATTTACTTTACCCTAAATACGAATCATTGGGAGATTATCGACTCAATAAAACAAGGTCACTTTCTAAAAGTTTTCAAAATTTTGATCATCAATACGAATTATTTAAAGAAACTCCTTTATTCTATATCTATCAAATCAAGTCATAAGCCAATATTTGTGCAACAATAGTCTACCTATATCTGTTGAAATTGTTTCTTGCTTTTTTATTGGGATTTTAAATACCTTAAAAATTCTTGAATTTCATCCTCAGTTAGTAAGTATCGTGAGCATTTTTGGTAATGTTTTTGTAAATAATTTCGTCCCTGATCAATTGTCCAATTAATTCGTTTCATTTCAACTAAAATCAAATCAATGTCAGATAATTCTCTCACTCCTGCAATTAATTTCCAGCAAGGATCATCTTGTTTTTTCCAATTTGGGGGACGATATGGCATACTCAAACTAACGGTAACAAGACAAGGATTACTAGGACGATAACCCCCTTCTAATCGCTCAATAAATGCTGGATCAGTAATAGTTGCATCAGTTAACTGTTGACCTTTTTGAGTGATAATTGAACCTCTCCAAACTGTTGCTGTTAACATACTCCCTGATTGTTCTTTAATCAGTAATTTTGAAGCATAAACTAGCTGAAGTGTATGTCTTTGTTCTAAGGGAAGACTTTGTAAATAAGCAACAGTTACATATTTAGATGAATTGTGTAGAATATAATCAGTTTGAGTACAATAATCAAGTAAATCTTCAGGAGAAACAGACTTGATTTTTTTCCACTTTCCTGGTGCAATGGCCAAATTTTCAGACTCAAATCCAAAATTATTACCTGTTTCTTCTAAAGGGATATCAATGACATCCAATAATAATGGTTCTTCATTATTAATTAATCGAATTGAAGAGGGAACACGACCATCATTAGGATATTGAGAACAAATTGGACGAACCCAGCAACCCGTTTCTGAATTAATTCCTGCGATACAACGTTCTTGAAGTTTCAAAGAATTGGCTAAACAAATAATTTCAGTCATATATTTTAGAGGATTTAACAGAGATGTAATCTTAAAATATCCAAATTATTAACGAGATTAATACACTCTAAAGATGAACGATGTTAATATTTCCCCAGTGATTACTAAGATATTCTGCAACTAAACGACGATGACAATGATGGGGTTTTGCTTCACTACATAATAGACAACTATCTTCTATTATTTTAGGATCAAGTTTTTTTTCTATTTCTCTTTTTGTTATCAAATCTCTAAATTTTTTTTCATAAACTGACCATTCTCCTTTCTTTTTCTTATAATCATCTAGTATATCTTTGGTGGGAGCTAAATCAACAAGATGAATGTAGTCAATATTAGCAATTTCTTTAAGAAAATATTGTAAATCTTTCTTTTTAGCAAATCCTGCAAGCTGAGAAACATTATTTAAACGAGTATCAATGACTCGCTTAACTTTTGCTTCTTTGAGCAGTTTAAAAAATTCTTGTGCTGTTTTTTGGGTAAATCCTATGGTTGATAAATTAATGGTTTTTGACATAATTTTTCTCTACATAAGCAATTTTATCTCCCTGTTTTCGATAAGCTTCTTTTAAAGCTTCTTCTGGTGACAAGGTTTGGAGAGGAGTTTGAGCAGAACTATTATCAAACAAATTCAATTGTACAATAGACTCTGCTGCTGATTGCTCTAAATTATGAATTTCTAATAATCTATTTTCTAAATGCTGATGAGATTCTAAACTGCCATCTTGTAAAATATGATTAATATCTAATGGTAACACTTTTAAATATTGACAAACTAAAATAGCACGATGACAAGTCATGGGATCTTTTTCAGCACACATTAAAGCAATGTTATAAAATTCAGATCCTTTTTTTATCCTTTCAATTCCTTGAGAAAATAACGAGGTTTTAGCAATATTTTCATAAACAGCTTTACCCTCAACATAACAATTTTTATCTTTTGGTCTTGCTCCTAATTCTTGCCCTAAAAAAACGTATTTAATTCCAGCGTCTAATAAGCTATTTTTTAGGTTTTCTTGATTAAAATGGTGTCGATATCGACTGTAAGGAGATGATCTCACATCTGCTAATGCTGTTACATTATGTTGAGTCAGTAGAGAAATAAAATCTTTTATATCTAGATTAGAATAACCAATTGTAAATAATTTATTTTTCATAATTGCTAGAATAATAAAAAAGTAACTAAAATTCGTTATTGTAGTACATATAGCGTTTTCATGTGAGTTGTAAACTAGCAAGTTGTGTAAGGCATGAGGCAGAGGGCAGGAGGCAGGAGCAAGTTTTCACATTTCATTTGTAAATACTATAGCATTTCCATTTGAGATATGAATCGTAACACAGTCTACTAGACTGTACGACCAGGATGGTTGAGCTACAGTTTTCATAATTTTTGACAAGAGGAAATGAAGTGCAACACGGTATTGAAAAATGTCGTGAATATGGTAGAATAAAAGCGGTAATCTTGAGACTTTAGAATCTGCGTTTAGATTCTAAGAGAATTTACGTCCAACACCTGAATTGGTAGGGTTTAAACAAATATCAGTCCCCCCATAGTCACTAATCTAGTGACCCTAAGAACTTCTGGAAACAAGATAATAACCATCCTGTCAGAGATACGTTATGAATTTTAAGAGAGAGAGTTAAGAATCTCATGAAGCGAAACAAATCAAATATTCTACTAATTAACACGCTAGTTAGTCTTTTGGGGTTGGTCATAGTATTAATTGGCATCGTTTTTGAAGAAAATAACCCAAAAGTTAAAGCTTTTCTGGATCCAGTTGGAATAGGTTTGATCGCCAGTGGAGGTGTTAATTTTCTTGATAAAGTGTTGGCTCAAGAAAACAATGAAGATAGTGGCAGTAAAGTTGAGATTCTTGCAACGCAACGTATAAGAGTCGATGCAAGGATTCATGACAAAAAATATTCTGCTAAGAAGATAGATATTGTTGGAGTTAACCTAAACAATTGCTTACGTGAGATAGTAGAAGAGCCTCACAAGCAAATGATCAAGAATATTTTCTCAGGCAAGACAGAACGTCTAAGATTACTCTTTGTAGATCCCAATGCTCAATTCATAAGTCAACGTGCGCTAGAAGATGGGATACCTGAGTCAGAAATCATAAGAAGGCAGAGAGAAAGCATTAGGATGTGTATCTCATTCTATAAGCTCCTGAAATATGAACGAGACCAAAGGCATCATAATCATGAGACGGATGGAAACTGTAATGTGGAAATTAGACTCATTGATTTTTGTCCACATATAACAATTGAAAGATATGATGATGAGTGTTATTGGGGACTATATACGTCTGACGATGTTGGAGTACACTCTGCAATATTTAAGATATCCAGCAAGGGAAACGATATATTATTTGAGCAATTGAAAAAGCATTTTTCTGGTCTTCAAACAAAACGTTTCGACGATACACAAGATAACCTTTTATTGAAAATGACTTTAGGAAAACTTTGGCTCAATGAGCCTTTGGTTGAAAGTCGCCTTGACACCCATGGCGAAGAACTAGCACAGCTTTTAGACTCTACAGTATAGAATATTTATGACCAAGAATGATAATTATTCTTATAGAGGGGAGGAAGGGGCAAAGGACTAAAATCCCCATACTGATGAGTTCATAAGCCCTTTAAAACCTTGAGTGAAATCGAGTTTTAGCTGTTGCAATCGCTTTAAAAATAAGATAAACAAGCGACTAAATCTTGCTCAGGGGTTGTAATAGGTTGTAAGTTGTAAGTTTCTGAGAGAAATTTGAGAACATTTGGAGTAATAAAAGCAGGTAAAGTTGGTCCTAAACGAATATCTTTAATCCCTAAATAAAGTAAGGTCAAAAGAACAGCGATCGCTTTTTGTTCGTACCAAGATAAAATCATGGATAAGGGCAAATCATTAACACTAACTTGAAAAGCTTCAGCTAATCCTAGCGCAATTTTGATGGCAGAATAAGCATCATTACATTGTCCAACATCCATTAAACGGGGTAAATTTCCAATCTCTCCTAACTGTTTATCAAAGAAGCGAAACTTACCACAAGCAAGGGTTAAAATAATACAATCTTCAGGTACTTTTTCTACAAATTCTGTATAATAAGTCCGTCCTGGTTTTGCACCATCACATCCTCCAACCAGGAAGAAATGACGAATTTTACCTTGTTTTACTGCTTCTATTACCTGTTCAGATACGCTTAAAACCGTGTTATGAGCAAATCCAACCATGACGTGACGGGGAGATTCATCTATTGTAAACCCTGGCATTTCTAATGCGGTTTGAATAGCTAAACTATAGTCAGGAATACCTTGATTATTTGAGGGTAAATAATTAATTCCTGAATAGCCCACAGGTCCAATAGTAAATAATTTATCTTCATAGGTTTCATGGGGAGGCATTAAGCAATTTGTAGTAACAATAATTGCTCCAGGAAAATTAGTAAAGTCTTTGGGTTGGTTTTGCCAAGCTGTGCCATAGTGGCCGTAAAAATGGGGATATTTTTGTTTTAAAATAGGATAACCATGAGCCGGTAATAATTCCCCGTGAGTGTAAACAGTTAGCCCTTTATTAACCGTTTGCTCCAGTAAAGCTGCTAATTGTTTAATATCATGGCCAGACACTAAAATAGCTTTACCTTGTTTGGGGTTTAAAGGGACTTGAGTAGGGGTAGGATGTCCATAGGTGGTTGTATGTCCTTTATCTAATAATTCCATCGCCCGTAGGTTAATTTTTCCTACTTTTAAGGCTAAATTAACCCAGTCTTCCAAAGTTAAATCATTACGATCAAGGGAAGCTAAAGCTTCTTGAATAAAAGCGTACACGTTTTCATCTTCTTGACCTAATTCTTGAGCATGGAAGTTATAAGAAGCTGCTCCTTTAATTCCATAAAGAACAGTTAATTTTAAGGAAAAAATGTCAACATTATTGGTAGATTGACTCATAAAATTTAAGTCTTTTTCTCTACCTTGTTCTGCTAAACTTTCTGAAAAATTGGGCTGATAATTAGCAATATTAGTCCAATTTATGGATTCATTACTTATTTTTTTAATCCTACTTTTTAACCTTTCTCGAATATCAATACATTGATGAATATAAACCTTAAATCGTTTTCGTTCAAAGTTAACATTGGTCATGGTAGCAAATAAAGCTTCTCCTGTAAAAACGTCTGCTTGATGAGAAGAAATCCCTAATTCTCTAGCTTTAATGGTAACAGGAGCAAGTCCCCTTAAACAGTACACTAACAAGTCTTGTACCGCATTAACTTCAGGACTTTTTCCACAAGCACCCCATTGATGACACCCGTTACCACTTGCGGTTTGTTCGCATTGTTCACAAAACATAATTTAATACTCCTTCGGATGGAAAGTAAGGCGAAATTGAGTTTTGAAGGGAACGATATTGCTACACAAAAAGTCAACCAATTTATAACAAAAATTTTAGCTTTGGGTGATTTCTTAACCTCAATGTGTACTGCAATATCTAAACCATTAACTTTGCCTTTACTGATATTGTATCATTTGTATCATGCAAAAAACTCTTTTTATTTTTCCTTTAAACTATCCTTATTTCCTATAGCACTAATTAAGCTATAACCACCATAATTTTATTAAATCTAAAGTATTTTTTTAGAAAAAGTTTATTATTTAGAACTTATAAAGTGACAGTTTTAAAACTGTCTATTGTTGGTTGAATTTAAAGAATAAAACTTTTACTTTTATTATTAATCGATTGAATTCGATTGTGGTGTGAAAGAGTGATTTTGTGGTGTGAGAACGTGAAAGGGAAAGCACTTGGTGTCGAAACAAGGAAAGATGTCCAAGTGCTTTTCTGATTATATTTTGCTAGTAATTTAAGCTATAGCATTTCCTGGACTCATGAGGTACACCTAATATTCAACTTCTGAACTCCTGAACTCCCGAACTCCCGAACTCCTAACTGCTAAAACTAGAAGAGTTTGTACCTCACAAGTATGAGAACTGCTATAATGTTTTTTTATCCCTCATTCAGCATCAAATTAACATAATTTAAGTTAATACTTTACATTGTCCTTGCCAACGTAATAAATGATCGCATAATACTAAAGCAACCATTGCTTCTACCAT
>JASJDW010000289.1 GCA_030064955.1 Crocosphaera sp. | reverse complement strand
CCTGTGTCCCAAGGAGTATGAATTTTTGTTCGACAAACCACTGTTTGGACTTACGCTATTGCTGCCGACTTTTTGATTCTTCAGCGATTTCTTTTCCCGATCTGACAATGTTGCTGCGCCGAAAGTAAGTTACTTTACTCTGATGTTAGGCTGTCTGTAAATCCAAAGTTCGGGTGGGTCGCAACCAGCAATTAGTATATCACAAAAGTGCTGTCTTGGCTTTCATCCCTCGATTTTCGTTCCTCAATCGGGGATTTCTCGTCAAGAATTGGTTAAGCTAAAATTAGGGTGTCTTTATCAGTTATGGGACGACTACGACAAAAAGAATGCGACCGCTGCCATATCTCCTCGAAATTACTATACCGAGTGCAAATTGATTCTTCGCAGCAGTGGTGGTTTATTTGTCCCAAATGTTGGCAACAAGTTCGTGATAATAATCCCCACTACGTCTATGGTGGAACGTGGAAAGCTCGAAAACGCCACTAATATCGTAACACAGTCTTTTAGACTGAACTTTTGAAGTATAGTTGTGTTACTGTTTTCTCAATTGAATTGTAAACACGGTGTAGCCTTTCTATTTCAGATGTGAATGGTAAATTTTGCGTTACAGTAAAAAGAGAAGCTAGTCGTCAGCTAAAGTTTTGACGACTAACTTGAAAAAAGTATCAATTTTTGATTTATTACCACCTACGTATGAGCAACGCAACTATAACTAATAATCCCCTACTCATCGGAAAAGGATTACCTCCATTTGATAAAATTACCCCCGATCATGTAATTCCTGCAATGACTGAATTATTACAAGAATTAGAAACTAAATTAGCTGATTTAGAAGCTAATGTTAAACCCACTTGGGAAGGTTTAGTGGAACCCTTAACAGAAATTGAAGAAAAATTTAGTTGGAGTTGGGGAATTGTCGGTCATTTAATGGGGGTTCAAAATAGTCCTGAACTTCGCAATGCTTATGAAACTGCACAACCTCAAGTTATTCAATTTATTAACAAATTAGGTCAAAGTAAGCCCATTTATGAAGCTTTTAAATCCCTTCAAAAAAGTGAGTTATGGAATACATTAGAAAATGCTCAAAAACGTATCGTTGAAACAGCGATCCGAGAAGCAGAATTATCGGGAGTTGCGTTAACAGGAGAAACTCGTGAAAAATTCAATAAAATTCAACTGGAATTAGCAGAACTTTCCACTAAATTTTCTAACCATGTTTTAGATGCAACCAAAGCCTTTAAACTGAAATTAACCACAGAACAAGAAGTAGAAGGTTTACCAGCAAGTTTACTTAGTTTAGCAGCTCAAACTGCCCGTACAGAAGGGGAAGAAAATGCTACACCAGAAAGTGGTCCTTGGGTGATTACCTTAGATTATCCTAGTTATATTCCCTTCATGAAATATAGCAAAAAACGGGAGTTAAGGGAGAAGGTTTATAAAGCATTTATTTCCCGTGCATCTAGTGGAGAATTAAATAATAATTCATTAATTGAACGCATTTTAGAACTGCGGAAACAACAGGCAGAAATTCTCGGTTACAATACTTATGCAGAGGTCAGTTTAGCTCGAAAAATGGCTCCTACGGTTGAAGCAGTAGAAGAATTATTAGAAGAGTTAAGAACCGTTAGTTATGAGGCTGCGGTCAAAGACTTAGAAACATTAAAAACCTTTGCTAAAAGTGATGATTTACAGCCTTGGGATGTAAGTTATTGGGCAGAAAAGCAACGGGAAACGTTATTTAATTTTACCGCCGAAGAATTGCGACCTTATTTTCCTTTACCTCAAGTATTAGACGGGTTATTTACGTTAGCAAAACGAATCTTTGGCGTAACCATAACGTCTGCGGATGGACAGGCACCTATATGGCACGAAGACGTTAGATATTTTCAGGTAAATAATGAAGCAGGAGAAGCGATCGCACACTTCTATTTAGACCCCTATAGTCGCCCCGCAGAAAAGCGTGGCGGGGCCTGGATGAATGATTGTATTGGACGGGCAAAAATACGTCTAGAAGAGCAATTTATAACCCGTTTACCGGTGGCTTATTTAATTTGTAATCAAACCCCTCCAGTGGATGGAAAACCCAGTTTAATGACCTTTGATGAAGTAACAACCTTATTCCATGAATTTGGTCATGGACTACAACATATGTTGACAAAAGTTGACTATCCTGGGGCTGCTGGCATTAATAATGTAGAGTGGGATGCGGTGGAATTACCCAGTCAATTTATGGAAAATTGGTGTTATGATCGCACCACTTTATTCAACATGGCTAAGCATTATGAAACGGAAGAAACTTTACCAGAACATTACTACGATAAGTTAGTTTCTGCTCGTAATTATATGAGTGGTTCTGCCATGTTAAGACAGCTACATTTTAGTTTTCTGGACTTAGAATTACACCATCGTTATCAACCCAATGGTCAGGAGACTCCAGCAGATGTTCGTAACCGTATTGCTCAGAAAACAACCGTCATGAAACCGTTACCCGAAGACGCATTTTTGTGTTCCTTTGGCCATATTTTTGCTGGGGGTTATGCAGCCGGTTATTATAGTTATAAATGGGCAGAAGTGTTAAGTGCTGATGCGTTTTCTGCTTTTGAAGAAGCAGGGTTAAATGATGAACAAGCTATTTCAGCAACAGGAAAACGGTTCCGAGATACAGTGTTAGCATTAGGAGGCAGTTTAGACCCAATGGAAGTGTTTAAAGCGTTCCGTGGAAGAGAACCAAAAACGGAACCTTTATTAAAACATAGTGGTTTATTAACGGCTGCATAATCTACATTTAAGTGCGTTACTCAAGTAACGCACTAAATCTTGTTTTTATTGCTTAGAAAATTTAAAAACAATAATTTTTATGTATTAGGGTAGCGTAGTACACTCTAGAATGCTTGATTAGTTGTTAAGTTAAAGATAGGTTGTTATTGGATCAAAAGTCATGACATCAGCTACTGTAACCCAAATGAAATGTGCTTGTCCTTCTTGTGTTTGTATCGTTTCTGTAAGCGATGCTATCGAAAAAGGAGGAAAATATTTCTGTTCTGATACTTGTGCCAACGGACATCCCAACGGTTCAGGATGTTCCCATCACGGATGTGAATGTCACGCTTAGGAACAAGATCACAGGCATTTTGTAAAAAATCAGTTAAAACAGGACAATATCAGGATAATCTTATTGCTCCTTTTTAACTGAATATGATCTATCATCTCAGAATTGCTGATATTCCCTGTAGTGAACGACCCCGTGAACGTTTAATGGCCGTAGGGGCAAAAAACCTTGCCACTGCTGAATTATTAGCTATCCTTTTAGGCACAGGACAGGGAAAAGGTAAGCTGTCTGCTGTGGGTTTAGGCCATCACATTCTACAAGAATTAAGCCAACATCGTCGTGATCCTTTGGATATTTTACGGGATATTAGTCCTCACGAACTGATGACTATTGAAGGTATTGGACCAGCTAAAGCCACAACCATTATCGCTGCGATAGAATTAGGAAAACGGACGTTTCAAGTTCGTCCCCTGGAACGAATGATCATTGATAGTCCTGAAGCTGCTGTAGCTGCTTTGAGTCATGACTTAATGTGGGAGAGACGAGAGCATTTTGCGGCTGTTTTTTTAGATAGTAAGTACCGACTTTTAGGGACAAAAGTGATTACCATTGGAACTGCTACAGAAACCTTAGTTGATGCAGCGGAAATCTTCCGAGAAACCCTTAAACAAGGAGCAAATGCCTTAATTGTGGCTCATAATCATCCTTCTGGCAACGTTGAACCCTCTCAAGAAGATTTAGACCTTACAGAACAATTACTCAAAGGAATGCAGTTAATTCGTATTCCCCTTATTGATCATCTTATCTTAGGGGAAGGAAATCATTGCAGTTTGCACAGAACAACAGATTTATGGCAACGTTATCCACAGGAGTGATGGCGTTTTTTATCTTTGTTCATTTACAAGAACTTCTACAAAATGATCGTTCATTTAGATAAAGCGATCGCTATTTTGAGTTGCCAGAAATTCGTTATTAGTTAATGTTAATAATGCTTGCTTTTTTTGACTTGACATGATTTTATATACAAAATGGGGAAGGTATGCGCTTGTAACTTCCATTTAAAGCTAGGAACAAGTCAGCGATTGAAACAAGATGAAAAGTGGCAAACCTCAACCTTATTAATTTAATCGTAAGCAATCATGTCCAATACACCTCTAGAAGTCGCCACTAATTTAAGTGATCTTTTTAAGGTTGATAAGTCAAAGAATTCTAGTACATCTTCATTGTTATCAAATTTTTTGTCTAATTCTTCAGCTTTCATATTAAGTTGACCTCATTTTTTTCTCATCTGACTGATATAATTCTAACAACATTTAGCTCCTTTATTCAAATTATGCTATTCTTAATTAAGACTCAGTGTATCTAATTTAAAAATGAATACAACAAAACTTCTAAAGCTTGAAGAAACGATCTTAAGTTTATCCTTAGAAGAACAAAAGGAACTATTTTACTGGATGAGTCAGCAACTTGCTCAATCTTATTCCGAAAGAACTGAAACCTTACCCGCAGAAATTCTAAAACAAATTGCTCAATTACCAGCAGAAAATCAGGATATAGGTTTTTCAAGTCGAGATCATGATCATCTTCTTTATTCTCAAAATGAAGGAGAATAAATCAATATGATTTTTGTCGATACGAGTGCATGGTTTGCTGCGGTTGTTCCTTCTGATCCAGATCATGAAATACTATCTCAATGGTTCAATCAAAATACTGAAACTTTATTGACAACTGATTATATCATTGATGAAACACTTACCCTTCTAAGAATGAGAAAAGAAAGATTAAGATCAATTGCTTTAGGAGAAGCTTTTTTTTCAGGAAAATTAACCCAAATTTACTATTTAACACCAGACGATATTAAACAAACATGGCAAATTTTTGAGAAATTTTCTGATAAAAATTGGAGTTTTACAGATTGTAGTAGTAAATGGATTATAGAAAAACTAAAAATCAAAAAAACCTTAACCTTAGATCATCATTTTCAACAATTTGGTTCGGTTTTAGTTTTACCCTAAGATGTTAATTGATGTTAAAAATGCTTGCTTTTGATTGACTTGACATGATATTCTATACACAATGGGAAAGGTGTGCGCTTATAACTAGGGGTTGTAAGGATAAAGAAGTTGAGAACAGAAACAGTCCCAGAAGAAAAAATTGGTTATTCATTAAAAATATTCATGCTTATAATTCTTTGTTAGTCATTTGGTCAAGATTTTTATTCATTATGATTGAATTGATTTAATTTTATCGCGCCAAGAACCATTGGTTTGTTGATACTTTGCTATTTTTTGAGGATTTATTAATTGTTGCCCTAGTTGCAAAAATTCTTGTTTTTCTGTTTCACTCATCCACTGTTTACAATCAACTGATTTATGAGGATTTCCTCCTGCTTCTAAATAACGTTGACGACAAAGATCAAAGAGTTCTGTGATACGTTGATGTTTTGATGAATTATTATTGATTGTCATTGTTTTCCTGAATCCAGTTTAAGGGATAAATATCACCGGTTGGCAAAATAACGGCGGTTGGTAAAGATTGACTTGGGGTTCTGATATACCAATATCCTGTATTCTCATCATATAAACTCCCTTCGAGAAGTTCAAGGGTGTCAAGAGCATTAATAATTAAATATTGTTCGTTCGTTGGCTCCACTGTTTTACATTGATGGCAATCTTTACATAAAAATTATAGTTGATTGGTTCTTATCTTTGGTAGCGATCGCTTAGAAATATCTTCTTATTTTCTGTAAGGTGGGCAAAGTTTTCTAGATTATGAGTATTTTGTAAGGTGGGCAAAGTTTTTTACATTATCAGTAGGTGACATAATTTTTTAATTTGCCCACCCTACCATTTATTCCCACTTGCTACAATCAGGAGGCGTTTTAGGATCACTGTCTTTATCTTGTTTAAGTTCCTCAATATAAGCTTTATTCGCTTCTTCATCAATTATCAATTTTCCCTTTTCTTTATCAAGATACGCTTTATAAAATGCTTGATCCCAATTACAAGCTAATTTAATTTGAGTCGCCTTGAGATATTTGGTGTCTATTAGGTAGGCATCTAGGAGCAGCCCTTTCAAGGTGTTGTGATTATTCTCAAATTATAGTTAGGTAAAAGAATCTATGTTGCTAATCTAGGAAGTAGGGAGAATGATTCTAGGGCAGGTATTTGAGCGTTTTGTTGAA
>JASJDW010000040.1 GCA_030064955.1 Crocosphaera sp. | reverse complement strand
TAACAAAATTATCTGTTGAGAGAGGGAAGAGGGGGAAGGGTGGGAAGAGAAAATCATGTTTTAAGCTTAATTCCCCCCACACTCCCCACTTCATCAATAATATATCTAGTTAGGTGAGCAGAGAAGGCAGAGGGAGCAGAGGAAGCGGGGGACGAGGAGGTTGCAGTAGAGATTTTAACGATAGCTAATTAGGCGGATTTGGTATAAGTAGGGTAGACTTTGGAATCCATGCAGACCGCAATGTTCCGGGGACGGCTGGTTGTATTGGCATTGAATCAGAAGAGGAGTGGAAAGCCTTTAAAGCGATCATGGATAATTACCAACAAGCGGGGCTTAAGGCGATCCCCTTACTGGTCTCCTATCGCTAGATCCCAAAATTTATCGGGGCATTAAGGTTAAAATAAACAATGGTCATTCCTTATTGTGGATAGGTAATAGTGAAGTTTCGTCCTTTTTTTGCCACTCTCATCTTTGGTGTTATTCTTCTTCTCTCCCTCGCAGCAACCAGTCTCTATTGGATATTAAAACCCAGTCCTTTACCTCTGTTGGCCGGAGGGGTTATGAAGGAACCAACCACAGCAATTTTTCTTCCGAAACAAGCACCGGTGATGGTGTCATTGTTAACCAACCCCGATCGCTTAGATGCTTTGGGGCGGTTCATTGCTTCTCCCGAAAAAAGACGGCGATCGCATCAAGAAATACAGACCATTGAGAAAACTTTATTAGCAAAAACGGGACTCGATTATCAAACGGAAATTCAACCCTGGTTAGGGGAAGAAATTACCCTGGCGGTGACATCCCTTGATTACGATCATAACCCGAATAATGGTATTAAACCAGGTTATTTATTGGCAGTTTCTACGAAGGATCAACAACTGGCTAATGAGTTCTTACAAGCCTCTTATTCCACTGAAGCGATCGCTGGAACTTCTGACTTAGTATTTGAATCCTATAAAGGGGTTAATTTAATTGCTCAACAAAACCCTGATTTGAAAAAAAATACTCCTCTTTCTGCCACAGCCGTTGTAGGAAATATGGTTCTGTTTGCTAATGATATTCAAGTGTTAAAAGAGAGTATTAATAATGTTCAAGTTCCTGATTTAAACTTAAAAAATGCGCCAGGATATCAGAAGGCATTAAACACTATTGTTGAGCCAAGAATTGGCATTGTTTACACTAATTTTCCTGCTTTATCTGCTTGGTTAGCTAATCTACCCATTCCTGAATTGCCTGAGATTACTCAAACCTTAACCGTTGCTTTTTCCATCAAAGAAGAGGGGTTAGTAGCCCAAACGGCTTTAATTGGTGTGTCAGGAGAAGAACAACGCTCTCCTATTTTATCCGAACCAGTTGATGCTTTTGCCTATCTTCCTACGAATACTATTTTAACGGCCACAGGTACTAACTTATATCAATTATGGCAACAAATTGAAACTGGATTAGACCAAGATAGTCCCTTGCAACAGCTATTAAATCGCGCTATAAGCTACTTAGAAGAACCGTTAGGAGTTAATTTATCTAAAGATGTTTTTCCTTGGGTTAAAGGGGAATTTAGCCTAGGATTAGTTCCCAAAGAAGAAGGGGGTGAACCAGACTGGATTTTTGTTGCTCAAAAAAGTCCTGACGTAGCGATAGATCAGGTTTTAGAAAGGTTTGATCAACAGGCAGAAAACGCTGGTTATACAGTGGGAAATTTACCCTTATTAGACACCAATGTAACAGTGTGGACAAAGCTTAAAGCAACAGTTAATCCTAATCAGAAAAAATTAGCTAGTTTACAAACTGAAGTGACAGGAGTTCATGGCAATATTGATGATTATGTAATCTTTTCTACTTCAGTAGAAGGAATTTCTAAAGCCATTTCTACCGAGTTCCCTAAGTTAATTGAAACGGAGGAATTTCAGCACGTCATCGAAGGATTATCCCCAGAAAATGATGGTTATTTTTATATCAATTGGGAAAAAAGTGAACCAATCTTAACCCAAAAATTACCCATTACCCGCGTGGTTGAATTTGGAATCAAACCCTTATTAAGAAATCTTCGTTCGTTCACTTTAAGTAGTCAAGGTAGTCAAGATAATATTCGTCGTGCTACCATTTTCTTTAATGTTGGTGTTTAATATAAATAAACAACTATGAAAATCAAACATCCTATTAATTTATCAAAAGGACTAACTTCATTTTTTGTCTTTGGTTTGATGAATGTCTATCAAAACTTTAGTATTACCGCCTGGGTTTATTTAGCACTGCATGGAACTTATGGTATTCTTTGGCTATTAAAAGATAGAATTTATCCTGACAAAAGTTGGGAAGAAGAAATATCTATTCCTATGGGAATTACTGGGTTTTTAGTGGTTTCTCTTTACTGGGTTGCTCCTTTTATTTTAATTAGTCAACATATTGAAGCATCTCCTCCTTTAATATCGGTAGTTATTGCCATGAATATATTAGGGGTTTTTCTACACTATAGTAGTGATGCTCAAAAATATTACACCCTTAAGTATCATTCAGGATTAATTACAGAAGGATTTTTTGCCCGTTGTCGTAACACTAATTATTTAGGAGAAATTTTAATCTATGGTAGCTTCGCTTTATTAACTCAGCATTGGCTACCTTTTGTTATTTTAGGACTGTTTATTAGTCTTCTTTTTGTGCCTAATATGCTCAAAAAAGATAAGTCTCTTTCTCGTTACCCCGAATTTGAAGCTTATCAACAAGTATCTGGTTTAATCTTCCCTAAATTATTTTTGAGTCAATCAGAAAAAAATAGAATGGCTCAAGAAAACTAACAATTAATTTTAGCTTAGTAGAGATAATTCATTAATTATCTCTACTAAAAAACTTCAAATCAATTAACTATTTTGACTGTCTTCGTAGGTAGGAAAATCAATATAACCTTCTGCACCAAAAGAGTACCAATCTTTTATATCAGCAGGAGGATTTAATGGCCAGTTATTAGCAAATCTTTCAACTAAGTCAGGGTTACTAATAAAAGGTCTTCCAAAGGCAATTAAATCAGCATTTCCTGCTTTGATTGTTGCTTCTGCACTTTCTTGAGTATAACCACAATTACCCATTAATATTCCATCAAATACCTGACGAAACTCTGCTAATGTCATGGGTTCACCTAAGTTATGAAACCCAAACTCTAACCCATCTACGATATGAAGATAGGCTAAGCCATACTGATTCAGTTGTTGAGCAACATAGGTAAATAGTTCCCGATATTCAGGAGAGCCCATATCATTATAACCACCATTAGGAGATAATCTGACTGCTACTTTATTAGCAGGAAACACAGTTAAAACAGATTCAACAATTTCTTGTAAAAAACGGTAACGATTTTCAAAACTTCCCCCATATTTATCCGTTCTCTGATTCGTTTTCGATTGTAAAAATTGATCAATTAAATAACCATTAGCCCCATGAAGTTCAATGCCATCAAAACCAGCATTTTTCGCCCTTTCAGCAGCTAAACGATAATCTTCGACAATACGGGGAATTTCTTGGGTTTCTAAGGGGCGAGGGGTTTCATGAGGTTGCTTACCAATGGGAGTATGAATATAGTCTTCATTTATTTTAATCGCAGAAGCAGAAACCGGTAACTGATTGTTTTCTTGAAAACTACTATGGGATGCTCTTCCACAGTGCCAAAGTTGTAAAAAAATGGGAGTTTCTCGTTCATGAAGTGCTTGGGTTATGGGTTTCCAAGCTTCCATTTGCTCGTCTGAATAAATACCAGGAGTATGTAACCAACCACACCCTTGTGGAGAGATAACGGTTGCTTCACTAATAATTAAGCCGGCTGATTTTCTTTGGCTATAATATTCTTTCATGAGATCATTTGGCATTCTTTCTTCTCCCGCCCTAGAACGGGTTAGAGGTGACATAATTACCCGATTTTTTAAGGTAATATTACCAACTTGACAAGGAGATAATAATGTGGGTGAACTGGTCATTTTTATGGTTTAAATTAATTAATTTTCTTAGACATTATACTCTGAATATGTACTTTTTTAGTAATTGTTTAAGCTAGATAAATCATCAAGATTTCGTCATTGATCTTAATAATAAACTTACCTTAATGAAAGAAGACTTTATTCTTAATTAAATTGAACTATCTCAGTAAAAATAATAAGGTTTGAAAAACTCCCACTAAAAACCCTAAAATTCCCCCTAAATTAACAATAGCTTGCAATTCGTTTTTAACAATACCTTGTACTGCCATTTCTAAATTTTGGGGAGAAGTGGCATTTACTCGATCAATAATAACTTGGTCAATGGATAAAATAGGAATTGCTTGAGCAACAATTCTTTCTAAATCTTCTTCTAAATATTTTTCTAGAATTAATGCTAATTCTTTACTAATTGTTTCTAACGATGTGGTTAAAGCTGCTGAATTTTGCACTCGATTAATAATTAGAATAGAGAGTTGATCCCAATCCACCGTTTTACCAAAATCTTGAATAAATTGGGTACCACTTTGTTGAATATAAACTTGTACAGTTTCACGAGTTGTTTTCCGAAGTTGTCGAACAGTAGAAACTGGCAAATTTTGTAAAGAAAGACTTTTTAACCATTCTCTTAAACTACTACGAACTTCTAAGGATAATAAGATTTCTTTTAATCTGGTGTTAGCGACTTCTTTTTCTTCTAAACAAAAACTTCTTAACCGTAATAAAGTATTCCGTACTCCGAACAAATTAGCAACAACCCAATAAGTTCCACTGGTTTTTTCCCTAACCCCTTCATCGATAATTTGAATATTTCTTTCAGTTAAAAAATCCACCAATGCTTGTCGCAAAATATCAGGAGGAAGAACCCCTTCTAATAACCAATTAGCGAACTGTCTTGCTTGAGTATCTGTTAGTTTAAAATCTAGAAGAATTTGATCAAAAATTTGATTAATTTGGGTTTCTAAAAAATCTTGACGACGGGCTAAAGCCTTTAAAAGTCGAGGTAAAGATTCACTAAATAAATCCTCTAAAATTCCTGATAAAATCTTGGCTGTTTTTTGTTGTTTATCTGATTTAACTTGTGTGATAGCTAGGTTTAATAACCATAAAATAGCTGCTTGTACCCGTTCAGTTTTTAATAAACGTTTGGCTAGTTTTTGTAATTCTTCTGGGGTTAATAATGACCCCATAATTGTATCAGAAACTTTTTGTGCTAGTCTTTCTTGGTTACGAGGAATTAATCCTGGAGTAAACGGTAAACGACGTTTACCAATGTAAATCGCTTTGTAGGGACGAAATAACATATTAATAGCAATATCGTTGGTAAAATAACCAATAATTGATCCTGCTATGGGAGGAATAATAATAGTTGAAATCAGAGATAAATTAATAGAAGAAATGTCTAAGAAAGTCATGATAAATCATCAAGGAGTTACACTCATTCTTAAGGGTTTTTGGCTATCAGTTACCCGTTACTCAAAATTTAAGAATTAATCAAACATTCTTAATTCTATTCACTGTTGACTGTTTTGTTCCCACTAAAACCCCCATCATTCCCCCCGCAATAGGGTAATGAATAACAGGTTTAAAACCCACT
Organism: Crocosphaera sp.; assembly: GCA_030064955.1. Lineage (GTDB taxonomy): Bacteria > Cyanobacteriota > Cyanobacteriia > Cyanobacteriales > Microcystaceae > Crocosphaera. Next base: position 21,238 of record JASJDW010000040.1, on the reverse strand, counting down.
TCTTGGGCTAATTTTACCTGTTCTATTCCGATAGGAAATCTCTCTAAACTAGGCATAATATAAGCATATTCGTCTTTTAATCCATAATATTGTGCGAGGGGAACCACTAACTTATCAAGATACCATTTTTGGAAGGCTTGTTGCCAAAGGTGGGAAGGACGATGAAAATCTAAAATAGCAACTTTAGCATTCGGTTTCAAAACACGGTATAATTCCTGTAAACAACGGGGAATATCCATCACATTCCGCAAACCGTAGCCCATTGTGGCACAGTCGAAGGTATTGTCTGCAAAAGGCAAATTTAAAGCATCTCCTTGTATCCATTTTACGGGTAAGGTTAGATAATTATTGTTAGCCCGTTGAGCAGCGATCGCTAATAATTCTTGAGAAAAATCTAATCCGATAACTTTCCCTGTTTTTCCCACTTTACGGGCTAATAATTGAGTTAAATCGCCACTACCACAGCAAACATCTAAACCAAAATCCCCTTGTTTTGGTTTACTCCAGTCCACAGTCATTTGCTTCCAGATACGATGTTGACCTAAGCTCAACCAATAATTAAATTGATCGTAAACTGGAGCAATGCGATTAAAGATATTTTGAATATTTGTGGCAGAATGCCAAGTATTATCATTCATAATTAATTGTTGATACAATCGAGTGTAAACTATTATCTAACATTCTGTGACTATTTTAAAGATTAAGGAAGTCTAAAAAAATATAAATCAGATAATTTTTTTCAGTTATATTGATAGTCCATACTTAATTTTCAAATAGAAAGGGTGTAAGAATGCTCGATATTAGAAAGATGAGCCAAAAATTATTACAATTTGGTTTAGGATTTTTGGGTTCTATGTTTCTATTGTTTCTTCATTCTACTGTTGTACAAGGACAGAATAATTTACCTTCTAGTGATATTATTCCTGAAGAGTATAGAGAGTATTACATAATAATCCCAAGATTGGGAGCATGGTTAAATGACGCAGCGGATCAATACCCTATTTTAACATTTACTTTGCTATTGTTATTGATTAACATCATTATTTTTGTTAGTTTTCAAAGGTTAATGATACAATTACAAAAAACTATTCGTATCCTTTAGAATTGTTTCAAGCAGAGAAGAATATATAGTTGCTGTCCGTCAACAAGATCAAAGATTACTTGATATAATGGATAAGGCCATTAAAGCAATAGAAAAGCCAAAAGAAATAGAACGCCTCAAACAAGACGTAAGAAAAAAACTTAAAGACGTTAAATTAAGTGCTAGTAGGGAAATTGATTATTCTTGTCCAAATCAATCAGACAAAAGCAATTAATGTCTAGCAAAATAACATAACTGAAATGGTGGGTTACGACAAATTTTTAGATAGATTATCTTTAACTAACCCACCCTACTTTTATCGTTATTCAGAATCGGGAGACTGTTCTATGTCTGAGGAAAGATGTTCTAAAAAAACCCGAAGTTTCATCCGTCCAATATAAGGCCATCCCCCTGTCTCTTCAATATCCAGTAATAAATCATACAAATCGTTGCGGGTGTTTGGTAAAGAGGGTTCAAATAAATTAACCCGAATCTCTAGATGTAACTTTTCAAGAGTCCGCAATAACTCAAGTAATCGATGAGGATCGTTGTCACATTGTTGAGAAGCAAGATGTACCCTGATAACAATCTCTTCTAGAGATGCCGGAAAAGAACCGTTAGAGGGGTTAAGGGACTGATTTGTTGTTGCTGGTGTGTTTGCTTGTTCCATCTAAATCTTTGCTCTTTTCCCTAGCCATACCCATCATAAAAGATTTTTGGGTCAAAAGAATTGCTAACTTAAAAGGGATGTTGGTGACGAATTTTGGTACAGTAGATCCCGATGCAATTGCCTAACTTGTCCAAAACACTATAAGATGATTTACTTTATGAGTGATAGCCATAGGGACAAGACATTTTAATTTGAGATTGACAAAGCGAGGATGATTATGAGGTTTCGTGCATTACTTATTGCTTTTTTTGCTTTATGTCTAGGGTTAATTACCGCTTGTAGTGAACCATCTGCTAATGCGGTTAATCCCCAGGACTTAACCTACGATGAAATTTTAAACACCGGACTAGCTAACAAATGTCCCCAAGTTTCTGAGTTTACACGGGGTTCTCTACCCATCGAACCGGGCCAAACCTATTTCGTGGATGATTTATGTTTGGAACCCCAAGAGTATTTTGTTAAAGAAGAACCTGTTAACAAACGTCAAGAAGCAGAATATGTCCCTGGTAAGTTATTAACCCGTTATACCACTAGCTTAGAGCAAATTAGCGGTAGAATCACTGTCGACGAAGATGGGGTTGTTACCTTCTTTGAAGAAGGTGGAATTGATTTCCAACCTGTTACTGTTCAACTTCCTGGAGGGGAACAAGTTCCTTTCTTCTTCACCATTAAAAATTTAGTGGGTAAAACTGAACCTGGGTTCAGTTCTATCAATAGTTCCATTGACTTTGAAGGTGATTTTAGAGTTCCCTCTTACCGGGGTGCTACTTTCCTTGATCCTAAAGGTCGTGGGTTAGCCACTGGTTATGATAACGCGGTTGCTTTACCTGCAACAGCGGATAAGGAAGATTACGCTAATGTGAAACAAACTCCCATTGGTAAAGGATCTATTTCTCTTCAAGTGACCAAGGTAGATAAGGAAACTGGAGAAATTGCTGGAGTATTTGAAAGTGAACAGCCTTCTGATACTGATTTAGGGGCTAAAGAACCCGTAGAAGTGAAAATTCGTGGTATTTTCTATGCTCGCGTTACCCCTGAAGCGTAAGGGTAAAGCTAATTTCTACATTTGAAAGAAGTTGAGGGGCAAATAGCCCCTTTTTTCATCGATATGAAGTTGATCAATATCAAAAATTCCACTTGAATGTAAGCATTCAGCTATCAGGCATCAGCCATCAGCTTAATCGAAACGTGACTCTCGTTTAAACGAATGCTTACACTTGAATTAAGGTTTATCAACCAAGCTTTAACTTTACTCCTGTCTAGAGGTGCTTTCCTTTTGTAAGAATTCTTAATAAAAATTTAGACCAAATCAAGATACGCTACACAACTAGGCGGTTTTTTAAGCTTTTGTCATTAAGTCACCGATCTAGTGTTCACTTAAAATAACAGGAAAAGATAGCATGAGCGTTAATTTAGCAACCATGTTACGGGAAGGCACAAAAAAGTCCCATACAATGGCAGAAAATGTTGGTTTTGTCAAGTGTTTTTTAAAAGGAGTTGTTGAAAAGAATTCCTATCGAACATTGGTGGCTAATCTCTATTTTGTCTATAGTGCTATGGAAGAGGAAATGGAGACGTTACGCCATCACGAGTTGGTTTCTAAAATTTACTTTCCCCAGTTACATCGTAAGCAATCTTTAGAGAAAGATTTATGCTTCTATTATGGAGCAAATTGGCGCAATGAAGTGGCTCCTTCAGAAGCAGCAAAAGCTTACGTCGCACGTATCCATGAGGTTGCTCAAACTCAACCTGAGTTATTAGCGGCACATTCTTATACCCGTTATTTAGGGGATTTATCTGGGGGACAAATTCTCAAGAAAATTGCTCAACGGGCAATGAATTTAGGGGAAAATGGTACAGCTTTTTATGAGTTTGAAACCATTTCTGATGAAAAAGCCTTTAAAAATAAGTATCGTCAAGCCTTGAACGAGTTACCTATTGATGAAGCAACAGCCGAAAAAATTGTTGATGAGGCTAATGCTGCTTTTGGTATGAACATGAAGATGTTTATGGAGTTAGAAGGCAACTTAATTAAAGCCATTGGTATTATGCTCTTTAATACTTTAACTCGTCGTCGTAGTAAGGGAAGCACTGAGTTAGCTACAGCAGAATAGTTGAGTCAGACTATCAACTTCTCTTTTGTCTGACACTACTATTTAATCTAACAATCCTGACCGCTTGGTTTTGGTTTAGACGAATCATTATTAAGTTATCAGGATTGTTATAGCATTTCCTGGACTCATAAGGTACACTTAATATTCAACTTCTGCTGGGGAGCATCGGGCGAAGCCTGCCCTCCCGAACCCCTGAACTCCTGAACTTCGGAACTCCCAAAACTAGAAAAGTTTGTACCTCACAAGTATGGGAACCGCTATCCGATTTTTAACTATTTTTTAACTTCCTAAATGTCTAACTAACGCATCTCCTACGATTTTGGCTTCTTCATCTGTCATCCCTGATGTTAATGGGGGACAAATGTGATGGGGACACCAATATTCAGCATTCGGGAAACTTTGTCCTTTGCAAACTTCTTCAAAAACGGGTTGCAGATGACAGGGTATTTCGTACACCGTTCCCCCTAAAAATATATCCTCTTCTGCTAATGCTGTTTTTACTTCTTTCGGCGTTTTTCCTTCTGGAAGTAATACCATTAACTTATACTGAGACGCAGTATCCATGTGATCCGTGGAAACAAACTTAATTCCTGCTTCTCGTAACGGTGCGGTAATTAAGTCATAACAGCGTTGTCGTCGTGCTATCATCTGGGGTAACTTAGCCAGTTGAATGCGTCCTAAAACTGCGTGAACTTCGCTAATACGGGTACTATTACCAAAATCTGTATGTAACCCCCCAAAGTCCATTCCCCGCTTCCCTTGGTTTCTTAGCGATCGCGCGATATAGTCTTCTTCATCATCATTTAAAGTAATCATTCCCCCTTCAAAGGTGGTCATAATTTTAGTCGGGAAAAAAGAAAACGCTGCACCATCTCCTAAGTTTCCTGCTTGAACCCCATTAATTTGACTTCCGTGGGCGTGTGCCGTATCTTCTAAGACAAATAACCCCTGTTCGTGACAATATTTCACCACTTCAGGAAACTCAGGGGAAATAACTCCCCCGATATGCACCCACAACACCCCAGAAATAGCAGGGGTTGCCCCTTTTTCCACCGCATTTTTTACCATTTGTAGAGAGGGTGCAAAAGTATTTTCATCCATATCTAAATACTGCACCATCCCTCCTACTCGTAACACAGCAGCAACGGTGGCAAAATTAGTGTTGGTAGGGACTAAAACCGTTGTTCCTTCTGCTTTTTTCAGACGTAAAATAATTTCTAAACCCGAAGAACCCGTATTAACAGCGATCGCGTGTTTACTGCCAACGTATTCAGCGAACGCTTTTTCAAATTCTGTCGTATTCTCCCCTAAAATGAGCCTACCAGACTTCAGGATTTTTTTGGACTCTTCAGCAAAAAAGTCAATTTCTTCCTCTGTAACGTCGAAATAGAAAGGTTTGATGGGGTTTTTAGTCATGGCATCTAGAGAAATTTAGATTCAGGTGCTTTTCTAGAGATCCCAGTGTAGAGGAAATACTTAAAAATTGCCACTCACTTATCTAATATAACACTACGCATTATTGTTAGGACATTTCTACAAGCTGAAACCTTTGTACAGTGGACTATTGCCTATTGCCCATTCCCCATTCCCTAGCACGTAGTGCTATAGTTTTGTGCTATCTTTCATTTTCATCAGAGAATATCGTTGCAAACCGTCAGGGTTATTCAGTTCAGATTGACATTCGGTGATATAGGTTAATTATGAAGAAATGTAATCATGAACTGATAATATGACTAAATTATCCCCTCGTCAAAGAGCTAACGGTAGAATAGGGTATGGGGGACTCGGCAATTTAGCGATCGCATTAAAGAAAAAAGATTCCGTGAAATACTTATTTTTCACTGTCCTTTTTTAACCTAGAACCAAAAAGACAACGGATACAGTAGCAAGGAAATTTACGTTTATTAAAAATGGAAAAAAGAACTCACTTATCTATTGTTAATTACTACGCACAAAGAGCAAAAGAATATGAAAACATTTATACCAAAATAGAGCGTCAAGATGATTTACAAATTTTACGAAAACTACTTCAGGAGCTTCTAGCAGGGCACAATGTTCTTGAGATAGCTTGTGGTACTGGTTTCTGGACACAGGAGATTGCAAAAACGGCACATCTTATTACTGCAACAGACATTAATAAAGAGGTTATTGATATAGCCAAAGCAAAAGAATATGAAAAAGATAATATTCAATTTCAAACGTTAGATGCCTATAATATACCGACTACTTATGGCGATTTTACTGCTGCTTTTGCCGGATTTTGGTGGTCACACATCCCTCTTAACAGAATTGAAGGTTTTCTCAAAAATTTACATCAGGTTTTGCGACCTGGCTCTCTAGTTATTTTCCTGGATAATCTTTTTGTTGAAGGAAGTAATACCGAGATTATCAGAACAGATAATGATGGTAACACTTACCAGCTTCGTACAATAAAAAATGGAAAAAAGTATGAGATTTTGAAGAATTTTCCTCAAGAATGGGAAGTAAAACATTGCGTGGAACATTTAGCAGAGAGGGTAGAATATACACCTTTGAAATATTACTGGTGTCTCCGTTATTTTGTACAATAATTGGGTAGTCCCTACAAAACAGTGGCGGTAAGGGTAGAAGAGGGTTTGATCGGTTTAGAAGCTTATACATTTGAAGCTCCCTTTGAAGCCTCAATGATGGTATATTTTAGACAGAGAATAAGTGTAGATTTGGTAAAGAGAATTAATGAAGAAATGGTAAAAAGAGGGAGAGAAAGAATAGAGCAGAAATCCGAAAAAAAGGGGTCAGAAGAAGAAGAAATAGGAGAAAGGAAAAATAAAGGTAAACTGATATTAGATGCCACCTGCGCTCCTGGGGATATCAAATATCCGACGGATCTAGAAATATTAAATCAAGGAAGAAAAGCCACAGAACGGATAATAGATAGTCTCTATAAAACTATATATTCGACCTATCGTGAGAGGAAAAGCAGGAAAACCCACAGAGTTTGGAGCAAAACTGTCTATAAGTTGTATAGATAATTATATATTTTTAGACAGAATAAGTTGGGAAAACTTCAACGAATCGGGGGACTTACAAGGACAAGTTGAAAAGTTTAAACAGACTTATGGTTGTTATCCAGAGTCCGTTCATGCAGATAGAATTTATCGAAGTAAAGCCAATAAAGATTGGTGTAAGCAAAGAGGAATTAGATTAAGTGGAATAGGCTTAGGAAGACCCCCTAAGAACATCAGTGAGGAGGAAAAAAGACAAACTAGAATAGATGAAGCATTTCGGAATAGAATTGAAGGAAAATTTGGACAAGCAAAAAGAAAATTTGGTCTAGATTTGATTAAAACTAAGCTTAAAGAAACATCAGAAACTGCCATTGCTATTACGTTTTTGGTAGTTAACCTTTCTCAACTGCTTCGGCAGTTTTTGTTGCTTTATTTGTGGTTATTTCTTAATAATAAAACTGATGAACTAATTGAAGGAAATATGATAAATAAAAACTATGTTTTTGTTTATTTAAGACAAGAGAAACTTATTAATTGGTCGGGGAATTGTCGGCTTTTGGCCGCATAAATTGTAAAGGGACTTTTTCAGCAAACCCTATCTAGTTGTCAAAGCTTAACTCACCACTGAACTCAAATGGATTAGGGACATAAAAGTTCAAAAAAGTTAGAGCATTCACTCATTAAGCATAGCGTACCAGAAGCGATCGCCTATGGTGCAGAGAATAAAACGAAATGGTAATGAGTATGGGGAAGGAGAGCATTCTCTTGGAGATCTTCTTTACATATTTTTATCTTTATGTATCATTTAGGGGTCAACGACCGTTGACCCCCACAACATTGTAACTTCTCAAAAATTTAACTAAAAAAGAGAAAAATATCGCGATTAATGCTTAAAATTCTGCTTCTTTTTTTAATAGTTGATCCATCGTTAATTCTACTTGAGATTTTCCTTCAAAAACTGTACCTACTTTCCCTGTTTCAAAGTGTTGTTTTGCTAATTTATAAAGCTCTTTAGGTAAAGGAATATAACCAGCAGAACTCACAAATTCAGGACTATTTTCTAGGTAAAAATGGACGAATTCCCGAAGTACAGGTTTTTCTTGACTAGCCTTCATATTAACATAGATAAATAAGGGGCGAGACAGAGGACGATATTGATCCCATTTAATATTAGATCGAGACGGTACAATTGACTGATTATTTTTCTTAATTGCTAACGCTTTCACTTGAGTTGTACTGATCTTATAATACCCATAACCAAAATAACCTAAAGCGTTGGGATCATTAGCAATTTTTTGAACTAAAATATTAGGGTTTTTATTAGCTGTATAATCCTTCCTAATTTCCCCTTTTTGCTTGATAACCGCTTCAGTGAAGTAATCATTTGTTCCTGAATATTGCCCTGGTCCATATAAATTAATCGGTTGATTTGGCCAAGATTTACGAATTTGATTCCAATGGGTAATTTTTCCTTCTGCTTCAGGTTCCCAAACCTTTTTTAATTCTTCTAAAGTAATATCTTTAGCAAAATTATTCTGAGGGTTAACAACAATTGTAATTGCATCTAAGCCAATAATCAATTCTGTATATCTGACTCCACTTTGATCACAAGCTTTGATTTCGTGATCATGAATGGGACGAGAAGCGTTATTAATATCCGTTTTACCTTGACAAAACTTTTCAAATCCTGCCGTTGTTCCTGATAATTGAACATCAGATACTAAGGCCGTATCTTGTGTATCTTGAGTTGCTTCAAATTCCTCAACTACATTTCTAGAAATAGGATAAACGGTACTTGAACCATCTATCTTAATTTTTGTGGTTTCTATGCTATCAACGGATGTACAAGCTGATAAGGTTGCTACCATTAATGCACTTATCGTTAAACTAGAGAGTCCCCATTTTTTATTGCCCATCACAAAACCTGCCTAAGATGAAGATTAATAAAGGTTTAAAAAATATTAACAATGGGTTAAGGGAACTTGTCCTAAGTCTAACTAAGGTATGAGCAAAAATTGGCAACCTGATAACATTTCTTAACTTAATACCTTACCTAAATGGGCCTAAAACATCTTTTACTGTAATGGTTTGTTGATCGGTATAACCAGCAAAGGTTCGGGTAGCGACTATTTTAATTTCTACCCCTAAACCCGATCGCAAATGGCGCGATTCAATGGGTAACTTACCTATATCAATGGTAAATTTATCCCCATCTAAAATAACTAAATCTTCTGGAATTTCTCCTTGATATTTGGTTGTATAATCGGACACAGGACGAAATCGAGGATCGGAACGAGTAATACTATAAGTAATATCAAACTTTGTCGCAATTAAGTTAGATTGATCCGCTTCATCAATTAAGGTTAATTGTAAATCCTGTTCTCTTCCTGAGAGTCCTTTACTTTCTAAACGAGTAGCATCTTTTTTATAAATGGCATTATAAACAATAAATTGAGTAATATTATTTCGTTGTTGGGTGGTTCCTTCTATCCAAATGCTATCGGGAACATCTACCCTAATATCTTGATCATTTTCATATTTTAAAGTCATTTTTTCCTGAGCAAATTGATTAAAGGATTGAGGGGCATTCCAAATCAATAAAAATGAACGTTCCAATCGATTTACCAACGCTAAATATTGATCATCAATCACCGAACCCGGGGCAAATAAACTGGATGCCCCGTTGCGAGTTTCCCAAATATTTTTAGATAATAAATAACCCTTATCTTTCAGGGCAGCCATCGTTACTGTAGAGGCCGGTTTATCCGGTTGCAAAGGCTGATCTAAATTAATTAAGGTAAGTTGACCTGGTAAACCATCTCGACCAAAAGCCCCGCTAACTCCACTAGCCCCATTTTTCCCATCTTGACAGCGAAACTCTAGAGTTGTACAACGATAATTAGCATCCCCAGGGTTGCCACTACAGGTTTCTACGGTCCAGTAGGGTTCATTGCAGCGACAGCCTTGACCCCCTTTGCTTCCTTGGCCGGGTTGTCCCCCTTTGCCTCCTGACGCATTGACAAAGATTTGTTGTAGTTGGGATAGATCTGTGGCATAGACAGTTAAAGAACCGCCATTGCCTCCATCTCCCCCATTACCGCCATTGCCTCCATTACCACCACTGGGGGCTTGTAAGTTATGTTTGACTCCAGTGGGTTGATTTTGACACTTAGCGTCTTCTCCTGCTTTCCCGCTTTCTCCTCGTTGGCCATCTTCTCCTACCAAATTAAGGGTTAAGGGGGAACCATCGGCAAAAATAGTCAAATTATCGCTATCTTCTCCATTTTCTCCAGGAGTCCCATTATTAGCGTTAGAACCATTTTGACCAAAGGGTTTCACCTCTGCTGCCATTGCTATCCCTGCACAAACGATAGAGGAGGAGGGCATAGGAACCATCAAAGAACTGGCAAAAAAAAGAACAAATAAAGGAAGTTTAGTTACTTGCATTGATGGGTAAGAGGTTGACGATCGCCACATTTTCAGACTGTGTTTAGTTAACTTTTGTTTCTTGAACCACTAATACAGAACAGGGGGCATGATGAACAACATAGTTACTCACACTCCCTAAAAACATTTCTGAAACGCCAGTTAGTCCCCGTCTTCCTACCACAATTAAATCAGCTTGCCAACTTTTGGCCATGTCTCGTACCCAGCGTCCAGGGTCGCCTATTTTCCAGTCCCATTCGGTGGAAATGCCTTGTTTAATGGCAATTTCTCCATAGTCTCTTAACCATTTTTCTGTTTCTGTGGCTTGCTTTTCTAGCTGTTCTCTCATCAGGTAAGAAAAATCATTAAATTCTCCTTCATAAAGGCTGGTATAAGGGGCGGTTGATGGAGTTTCCATAGGCAAACAATGGAACAACATTAAGGCTCCGTCACTATAGTTGGCAATGGATAAAGCTTCCTCAAACACTTTTTTTCCTAAAGGAGAATTGTCTAAGGCTGCTAAAATTTTTTGGTATTTCATGGTTGGGCGTGACTTACAATGTATTAACAAATCTTTCGATTCTATCCATGCCTTTTTCAATAGATGCTAAATCAGTAGCATAGGAAAGACGAATACAATTATCAGCCCCAAACGCTTTCCCTGGAATGGCAGCCACTTGTTGTTTTTCCAGTAAACCATCACAAAATTCTAGGGAATTAAGTCCGGTTTGGCTAATATCCATGAAAACATAAAAGGCTCCCATGGGGGTAGGACAACTGAGTTGAGTAATGGCTCTAATTCTGTCTAAAATGGCTTGACGACGTTGGGTAAAGGCATCGAGCATGGTTTGCAGACATGGGGAAGATTCTGGGTTTTCTAAAGCAGCAATGGCTCCATATTGAGCAAACGTGCAAACATTGGAGGTACTATGACTTTGGATGGTGCTAGTTGCTTTAATCAATTCCTGTGGACCGGCTAAATAACCAATACGCCATCCTGTCATAGCGTAACTTTTGGCAAATCCATTACTAATAATGGTACGTTTAAATATCTCTTCTCCTAGGGAACCAATACTAATATGTTCGGTGCCATCGTAGAGAATTTTTTCGTAAATTTCATCAGAAACTACCCATAAATTGTGGTCGACAATGACTTGAGCTAAGGCTTTTATTTCTTCAGGTTGATAAACGGTTCCAGTGGGATTTGAAGGAGAGTTGAGTACGAATAATTTTGTTTTTTTAGTAATGGCTTGACGCAGTTGTTCTGGGGTTATTTTATAATCGGTTTCTGCGGTGGTGTTAACAATAATTGGATTTCCTTCGGCAAGTTTGACCATTTCAGGATAACTTAGCCAATAAGGAGCAGGAATAATGACCTCATCCCCTTTGTCAATTAAAGCTAACATCAAGTTAAATAGGGAGTGTTTTCCCCCGTTGGTGACGATAATGTTCTCTGCACTGTAATTTAAGCGATTATCGTTATTTAACTTATGGGCGATCGCTTGTCTGAGGCCCGGTTCTCCGGCCACTGGACCGTATTTCGTCTTCCCTTGTGCCAACGCCGATGAAGCAGCTTCTTTTATGTGTTGCGGGGTATCAAAGTCTGGTTCTCCTGAACTAAAGCTACAGACATCAATCCCTTGAGATTTCATCTCTTTAGCTTTGGCGGTAATGGCTAGGGTGAGAGAGGGGGTGACTTGTTTTACCCTGGTGGCCAATTGAATCATATTTGTGCTTCCAAGCCTATTTTTTCCCTAACAGGACAACTATATATAATTATTGTACTGTTTTTTTATTGTCGAACAATTTTTCTTAACTTTTTCTCATCTTTTCTGAAATTCTTCTAGTAAATCCAGTAAATTCATTTGACATTGCATGGGTAATAATTCTAATAGGGGAACGTCTTTTCTCCCTCCTCCTAAGGAAACCGAAATTTCTCGAAGAATGTCAATGACCTTATCCTCGCTTAATTCGTCATTTTCCAGTAAAGGATAGACTTTTTCTGCTACTGTGGTATGTAAATGGGCATCGGACAGATATAGATGCCATTTTGCCACGTCAATATAGATATTTTCACCAATTTCAGCAGCGAGGGATTCAACCGCTTGAGTTGTTTTAGAATCAACCATGAGATTTTTTGCTATAGTCAGCGATCGCAGCTATGTAAATCAAATGTCCTAGTAACACCATTCCCCAGATTCCTGAAAACCAGATAATCCACTCCCATTGTGCTTGTTTGATATTGTGAACAAACCAAACACCAGAGTTACACGCCAAAAAAGCAGCGACGTGAACAGCAAAGGTCATGCGATCATCAAGACGGCGAAATTCAGGATCACGGCGATCGGGTTTACGGGGCCAACGAGGGGGCATAAGGACTCAATTTATTATAACTTCTCTTTATTATCTTATCAGAATCTTTCCCTGGCTTACTAATAAGAAATATGAAATCATTTAGAAATTTTCTGGAATGGTGAAACAATAAGAAAGGATTATTTGTATTAATGGCTGTTTAATTACTATGTCTGATATGACGGAAACCCCTGTTGATAACTCCTCTGAAGATAAGGAAATTCAAACGACCTTTACGGTTCAAGAAATTCGAGAATTATTACCCCATCGTTACCCTTTTGCTTTAGTTGATCGGATTATTGATTATGTGCCGGGTAAAAAGGCAGTTGGTATTAAAAATGTTACCATTAATGAGCCATTTTTTCCTGGTCATATTCCTCCTCTTCCTATTATGCCAGGGGTTTTAATTGTAGAATCCATGGCACAAGTGGGTGGAGTTGTGTTGAGTTTATTACCAGGGATGAAAGGGATATTTTTTGCTTTTGCGGGTATTGATAAAGTCAGATTTCGTCGTCAAGTTACTCCTGGCGATCAATTAATTATTACAGTGGAATTATTAACCCTCAAACGCAATCGAATTGCTAAAATGAAAGGGGAAGGAACCGTTGACGGAGAGTTGGCTGTTCAAGGAGAAATGTTATTTTCTCGGATTGACTAATACCAGTTCTCAAAAATAACTAGAGATATCTAGTGTAGGGTGTGGGGTGTGGGGTGTAGGGTGTAGGGTTAAATCTCTTTTATAGCCTACCCTATTCAATTTACGCCTCGCAATAACAACTTAAGTTTCTAATAACTTTTAAGATTTGATATAAAATTAAATTTTTAACAGTTGATAGGAGTAAGTTCATAATTTTTTGAATTCCTATCAACTATTATTACTCAAAATCATCTTAAAGTTATTAGGAGGTGCAACGGTTAACCCCCGTCTAACAGGTTTAAGGGGACGAGAAGAACAGAGTTTTAATTGATACTTTGATAGTAGGGTAAATATAACTATTTTTATCTCCATTTTAGCTAATTCCATGCCGATACAGCGACGACTTCCCCCACCAAAAGGAAAGTATTCATAAGGAGAAAATTGTCTTTCTAAAAATCTTTCTGGACGAAATTGTTTAGCATTAGGATAAATATCTTCTCGATGATGAACTAAATAAATAGCCGGGGCAAATACAGTGCCAGGTTTAAATTCATATCCCATCAATTCTAAGGGAGTTTGTAAGATACGAAGAAATGTGTTTAAAATAACTGGATAAATACGTAATGTTTCGCTACAAACTGCATCTAAATAGGGTAATTTTATAATCTCTAATAAATCAGTATTATGCTCTAAACTTGAGAAATACAATCGCAATTTTTCTTCAACTTCTGGACAATAATGAATCCAATATAAAGCCCAAGTTAAACTAGAAGCAGTTGTTTCATGGCCAGCAATTAAAAGGGTAATCAATTCATCGTGTAATTCTTGATCACTCATGGGGTTTCCTGCTTCATCTTTGGCTAACATTAACAGGGTTAAAATATCTTTTCCTGTATAATTTTCCTGTTGACGGCGTTCTTTAATTTCAGTATAAATCAACGTATCAATTTCAGATTTTACCCGCAAAAAACGCCCCCAAGGAGTCCAGCTACCCCAGTCTTTTTGAAGAAAAGGAAAGAAAATAATCGCAGCATTGGCAGGGGAATCAAAAAAGGATAGCCAAGCTTTTAATAAGTCTTCTAATTGTTGATAGCGTTCTCCTGATGTAATGCCAAACACAGCTTGTAAAATCACTTTCAAAGTAATTTCTTGCATTATTTCACGAACATTAAAAGCTTGATTAATTTCTAGCTTATTAGTAACTTCATGGGTAATGGAATAAATGAGTTTTCCATAGCTTTGTAGTCTTTCGCCATGAAAAGGGGGAGTTAGTAGTTTCCGTTCTCGTTGATGTCTTTTTCCTTGTAAAAATAGTAAAGAATTATCCCCCAACAAGGTGCTTAAAAATCCTCCCCCTGCTGCGCTTTTGAAATGGGTTTTATCCTTGGTTAATATTTCTTGTATTCCTTGAGGATTACTGATATAAACAAATGGGGTTTCAGATTGACCAAAAGCGAAAATATCCCCATATTTTTCATAATAATCTTCTAAATAATCTAAGGGGTAAAAAATAAGTTTAAACAGTCTAAGTAATCGTGGTGTAGAAATCGTAGGAGGTAAAGTCATAATGCGTTTAAATACTCGAAACTAAATTCTTGCAGTTTTGAAGATTAAGTTAAATGAATTGCTTGTTAACAATAGTAACATATAAAAATATTGATTATCAAAAGTTTATCAATTAAATAGAATCTTAATATTTCGCTAATGAGTTATGATTTATCAACAAAAAATAGATAAAAATTGACCTTAATCAGTTACAATGACTACAGAATTCTCTGCTAAGGAAAAGTCGCTATGAAGCCAAGTCGTAGCCAAGGGATGGAAATCCAGAAGCTAACCGGACTACAACCAAAACATTTTGCAGATTTAGTCAGAGCATCCCAATTGGTTTTTGATCCAACGGGGGGTGTTTTTGGAAGACGTTTACACGTTGATTGGTCTGTATTTGGATTATCCCCTCATATTATTGATAATTTAAGACAGTTAGGGGAAAAGTATCAATATGCGTCCCCCTATATTCCGATGGAAATTATTTGGGTTCAATTAACTCCAGAAACCCGTAGTTGGTTTATCGATCATAAAGATATTTTATGGCAAATAGAAGAAGCTTATCCCCCTATTGATGAAGATTAAAGTTTCGTAGACTTAGTTATTTTATCCCGCAAATTATTGATTCAATAATCTACAATCTTGATCAAGAAAATGCGGGATTTTTTTGGTTATTTATATTTTAGTTTCAAAATAAGGATAGGAAAAGCTAAAATAAAGGTAGCCACATTGGTCATAATAACAGGAATATCTTTCAGGAATAGACCATAAATAATCCACAATAATAAACCACTACAAAATAGCAAAAACATTTCTAGAGAAATATCTTTAGTGGAACGAGTTTTCCAGGTTTTCAACATTTGAGGAAAAAAAGAAATAGTGGTTAACGTTCCTGCTAATAAACCAATCCAAGTAATGGAGTTCATAAGTTAGTAATAAGTCTTAATCAAAAATCAACAAGGTATAATAATAAAAATATAATTATTATTATTCCTGTGACCAATTTAAGGTAAACTCAGGTTAATTGCTATTAAATCATTATATATGAACAAGTCTACCACTTATATCTCTAACGATCAAAAATTACACCAGTTAATGGAACAAGCAGAAATTGCTAATTTAGACCAATTAAGTCAAGTATCTGGCCTATCTCAATGGCAGTTAAATCGATTATTAGTAGGGTTACTACCGAAATTACCCATTAGGGATCTTCTCAAACTATCTAAGGTATTAAACCTATCCCTAGAACAGTTATTACTACAGTTTGAAACGGATCAATCCTTGAGAGAAGATTGGGAAATTGCTAGTCAAGGAATCTCAGGCAATTCTAATACTAATTCTTTACCATTACAACAAGAATATAAGCAGTTACAACGGCAACTCGATCAACAACAAGAAACTTTACACAAAGAATTTCAATCTTCTAGTATAGCCACCCTAGAATCTTGGTTATTACAATGGCCAACGGCAGCTATTGTGGCTCAAAAAAATCCTGAAATATCTGCTGTTAAATTATTACCATTGGTCAAACCCGTTTTTGAATTACTCAAACAATGGGGACTTCAAATGAAGGGAACCGTAGGAGAAGTGGTTGCTTATGATCCTCAGTGTCATCAACTCTTAGAAGGAGGAGGAAATGCTCAACCAGGTGATCCAGTCATTATTCGCTATGTTGGGTATGAGCATGACCATAAACTCTTGTATCGCGCAAAGGTCAGTCCTGTGAAGAAAAATAAAGAAGAAATGGAACAAACTAGCTAATTTTTGTTACAAATATTGATAAATCATTTATCTTTTTTCAAGATTAGGGGGGGTTTTTGTCAAAGTTATCTGACATTTCCTCAAAAAACCCTATTTCGTTACATTTGATACTTACTTTTACTATGACATCTTTCTATGCTTAATGGCTAAGGTTGGTGTTAAGTTTCACTTCAACCCATCCTTTTGTTGAATTGGTAAACATTAACTCTATGGCCCATCATGGAATTTTCATGTTGTTAGAAAAATATCCTCATTTACGGCCAATGATTAAACAGGGTCGCTATTTGCTAGGATATACGGATGGTAGTCGTAACGGTAAACAAATACAAGTTTTCTTGTTGCGTTCCCCCTGGACTCAATTTTGTATTTGGGCTGCTATGGACGAATTAGCGATCCCTGCTGGTGGGGTGTTGCTAATCACCGACGATCCTGAGTGGAGTTTAGAAAGCAATTGGAAAGCATACAGTTTAGTAACCCCTGCTGCTTCTAGTCCAACCCCGCAAAATCGTTCTCAGAAAGCTTCAAAATCGGTTTCCCCCATGACAACCCTTGCAGCGGAAATTGCCACGGAAGCAGCGCAAAATGCTCGCACTCAAGGTCATAAAATGAGTCCTATTACTTAGCAAATTCTGGGTAATTGTTCTCCACTTAACATATCTACAATGCGCTGAGAACCGATTTTACTCTCTAGGGTAACTAATCCCATTCCTGTTCCTTGGCCAGTGACTTCACCAATGACAGAAGCCTCTTGAGAAAAAGATTTCATAATTTCTAAGGCATTTTTAACTGAGTTTTGTGGGATAAAAGCAACAAATCTCCCCTCGTTGGCAACATAGAGGGGATCAAACCCTAGAATTTCACAGGCCCCTTGTACATCTTCTCTGACAGAAATTGCCCTTTCTTTAATGTTAATAGTAACTTTAGCACTGGTAGCAATTTCGTTTAATGCGCTGGCTAAACCCCCTCGGGTTAAATCCCTTAAACAGTGAATTTCTATCCCTTGATTGAGCATTTCTAAGACAATATTATGAAGCGGGGCGCAGTCACTTTCAATGGTGGTTTCTAATTCTAATCCTTCTCTAACTGCCATAATCGAAATACCGTGACGACCAATATCTCCGCTAATTAAAATAGCATCCCCTGGCTGAACAAATTGAGGGGCAATGGTTTGATTGTGTTCAATAATTCCTACCCCTGCCGTGTTAATAAATAGGCCATCTCCTTTACCGCGATCAACCACTTTTGTATCCCCTGTAACGACGGTTATATTAGCTATATCTGCTGCTATTTTTAAGGACTGAATCACTTGCCATAACGTTTTCATGGGTAGTCCTTCTTCAATAATAAATCCTAAACTTAAATAAAGGGGACGTGCGCCGCTCATGGCTAAATCATTAACGGTTCCATTGATCGCTAAATGACCAATATCTCCCCCAGGAAAAAAGAGAGGATGAATCACATAGGAATCCGTTGTAAAGGCGATTTTAGACCCAGGAAGGTTAAGTACAGCAGAGTCATGGGGAGGGATGTCTTGAGAGGATTTAAACGTCGAAAAGACCATTTTTTCTAGTAACTGCTGCATCAGTTTTCCCCCTCCTCCATGAGCCAGTAAAACTTGAGGATATTTATCTAAGGGAATGGGACAAGATACGTTGAAAACAGTCATTTTAAGTTATCAAACTACAATTTATATCTATAAATTATAGGGATTGATTAGATTTCAAGTATCTAGAAAAAAGCTTAAAATTTTGACAAGTTATTATACCGTTACTCACCAAACTATTCCCAAATCCAAGAACTAAGAGACTGTTTATAAATAGAATCTTAAGACGGTAGGGTGGGCAAGTTAAAGACTTATCTAAACTAACTTCATCCTTGGAAACCTTGCCCACCTTACAAAATTCGTTGTTATTATTTATTTAGGAACAGTCTCTAACAGTCTTATAGACGTTTACAAGACAAAATAATTACCAGTATCAGTCTTGTTTTATAGTATCTATCTTTGACTAACAAAATGATTCCTAAGCTTTCACCAGAAACAACTATTAATCAAACCATTGTTAATTTTTTAAATTGTTTAAAAAACGCTTCTTTTTCAGGAGATATAAAAGGAGATATAGCCAACCGTTTAATTGCTTCAACAGATAACAGTATTTATCAAATTTTACCCCAAGCAGTTATTTTCCCTCGTACCACCCAAGATATCATAGAAATTTTTATATTAGCTAATAAAAGTGAGTTTAATACTATTACTTTCTCTCCTAGAGGGGGAGGAACAGGTACCAATGGACAGTCTCTTTCTCCTAGTATTATTATAGACTGCTCTAAGTACATGAATCAAGTGTTAGAATTGAATATTAAAGAACAATGGGTTAGGGTTCAACCTGGAATAATTTTAGACCAGTTAAATCAAATTTTAAGGGATTATAATTTATTTTTTGCGCCTTCTCTTGCCCCTAGTAATCGTGCTACTATCGGGGGAATGATTAATACCGATGCTGCGGGTAAAGGATCTCGTATTTATGGGAAAACCAGCGATCATCTTTTAGCATTGAGTTGGGTTTTATCTGATGGCACTTTAGGCATTTCTTCTCAAGTAAACATAAAAGATTTAGATCGGTTAAAACAACAAAAAGGAAGATTAGGCGATATTTATCAACTCATCGATAATATTGTTTCTGAAAAAGCAGAATTAATTGAGACTATATTCCCTAAATTAACTCGATTTATGACGGGTTATAATCTAGCTAAAGTTTATGATGAAACCAGAAAATATTTTGATATCAATCGAATTTTAGCTGGTTCAGAAGGCACATTAGGGATCATTACAGAGGCTAAATTAAAGTTAACTAAAATTCCTAAAGTAACTCAATTATTTGCTATCCATTATCAAAATTTTGATGCTGCTTTAAGAGATGCTGAACATTTATTAACCTATGATCCTGCTGCTATTGAAACGGTGGATGAGACGATTTTAGAATTAGCAAAAAATGATACTATATTTGAAGAAGTAAAAGATTTTCTGGGTGTAGCAAAAGCTATCAATTTAGTAGAGTTTATTGGTGAAAATAATCAGGAGATAAAACAGCAAAAAAATTCCTTAATTTATCAATTACAGCATAACCCAAAATCAGGAATTATAGGGTATTATCAAACTGATAAACTGAAAGAAATTAACCAATTATGGTTATTAAGAAAAAAAGGAGCAGCTTTATTAGGAAGTATGGCAGGCGATCGCAAACCTATTCCATTTATAGAAGATACGGCGGTTTCTCCTAGTAATTTAGCTAATTATACCTGTGAATTGAAAACATTATTGAACAGTTATAATCTGAAATATGCAATGTTTGGTCATGTGGATGTAGGTTGTCTTCATGTCCGTCCAGCATTAGATATGAAAGTGATTAAAGATGAGAAGTTAATTAGAGAAATATCGGATCAAGTTGTTAATTTAGTTCGTAAATATGGTGGAGTCATGTGGGGAGAACATGGGAAAGGGTTTCGTAGTGAATATACCCCTTTATTTTTCGGTGAAGAACTCTATCAAGACTTAAGAAAAGTTAAACAAGTATTCGATCCGAATAACAAATTAAACCCAGGAAAAATAGTAACTCCTTATAATAGTACGGATGAAATTGTTAGACTAGAATCAACCTTAAGGGGACAGTTTGATCGACAAGTATCTCAACCGTTTAGAAATGATTATGAAGCGGCTTTTAATTGTAATGGAAATGGTGCTTGTTTTAACTTTAACCCTGATGAAATTATTTGTCCTTCTGCTAAACAAACTCGCGATCGCATCCACTCTCCAAAAGGAAGAGCAATGTTATTAAGGGAATGGTTAAGATTACTATCAAAATCAAACTTTAAAACAGATAATAATGAGAGTTTATCTATTTTTAAAAAAGCTTGGCATACTATAGAAAAATGGCAAAGAAAAGATGATTTTTCCCATGAGGTTTATGAAGCAATGCAAGGGTGTCTTGCTTGTAAAGGATGTGTGAGTCAATGTCCAATTCATGTGGATATTCCTGACTTAAAATCTCGATTTTTAGAACGTTATTATAGTCGTTATTTACGTCCTTTAAGAGATTATTTTATGGCCAATATAGAACAAATAGTTTATTATCAATCTTTTGCGCCTCATTTATTTAATTATTTTGTTCAAAACCCGATTAGTAAATTACTAATAAGTAAAGGATTAAATTTAGTTGATCCTCCCCTTATTACGTTACCCACTGTACGAGAAACATTAACCATAGAATTAAATATAGAAACATTAGAAAATTTATCACCAAAAGAACGAAAAAATAGCATCATTTTATTACAAGATGCGTTTACGAGTTTCTATGAATCAGAGTTAGTGATAGATACTTACAATTTTTTAGAAAAGTTAGGTTATCATGTTTATATTTTACCCTTTTTCATTAATGGTAAACCTTTACATTTAAAAGGATTTACTCATAATTTTAAAAGTATTGTTACTAAAAATATCAATAACTTAAAAACAGTTTTAGATTTAGAGATTCCTATTATTGGAATTGAACCTAGTATGACCTTAACTTATCGAGATGAATATGACAAAATTGCTTCCCATGCAAATATTTTTAATAAAGTTCAACTCATTCAAGAATTTTTAGTTAAACAGGATAAAAGATTACC
>JASJDW010000288.1 GCA_030064955.1 Crocosphaera sp. | reverse complement strand
CGTCTGAGGAGAGACTCGCCTCTGGGTTAAAGACTGAGAAGACTTTAATGTAAGCGAACTCGTTGAATCAGAAATCTAAAGCAGTGATGCTTAGAGAATCCACGCACTTATAGGGCGTGGAGTATGTCAAAGCAGTTGATCCCGTTCTGTAATAGCCATTCCATGTGCCGGAAAGTCCTCATAATGAGCTAAAGTTTGGCTAGTTTCTTTGACGCGATCGAACCCTTGGGGGGTTAAATAGGCAACGGTTGATCGCTTGAGAAAATCATATACGGATACGGCAGAATAGGAACGGGCAAACCCTCCTGTGGGTAAAACGGCGTTAACCCCGATCGCATAGGTAGCAGCAGAAGAAGGGGTATATTTTCCCAGTAAAATTTCCCCTGCATTTTTAATCTCCCCTATCAATCTTAAAGGATCATCCACTAACACTTCTAAATGTTCTGGGGCGTAGTCGTTCACAAATTGAAGAGACTCTTCTAAGCTAGAAGTGAGAATAATGCCGCCATAAGCATCTAACCCCGTTTGACAAAACTCCCGTCGCCATTGAGGAAGTTTCTCTAAATATTCCTGAGCAAAATGACTGGCTTTTTGGGCAACGGTTTCGCTATGGGTGACTAATAAGGCTGCTGAGTCTGGCCCGTGTTCTGCTTCTATTAATAAGTCTAGGGCTGCCAGTTGGGGATCGGTGGTTTCATCGGCTAAGACAATGGATTCACTCGGTCCGGCGGGTAAACCTACGTCTACTGTACCGAATAGCACCCGTTTGGCTGCTGCCCCATAAATACTACAAGGCCCAGTTAATTTATCCACTTTGGGGACGGTAGCAGTGCCGAAGGCCATGGCAGCTAAAGCTTGAATACCCCCTAATTTATACACTTCCGTAACGCCGGCTATTTGCGCTACATAGAGGGAAACGGGTTCCACGTTACCCTGTTTATCAGGAGGGGTACAAACGACAATTTGTTTGACTCCTGCCACCATAGCAGGAATGGTTAACATCAGCATCATGGAAGGAAAAGCCCCTTTTCCTCTGGGAACGTATAACCCGACACTGGGAATAGGGGTGATTTTTTCCCCAGCAAAGATACCGGTATCGATTTCGGCCAGGTTCATTTCTTCGGGGAGTTGTCGTTGATGGACTTCTTTGATGTTGCGAAAAGCTTGATCAACGGCTTTTTTAACGTCAGGTTCAACAAGATGTTGCGCTTGGTCAAATTCTTCGGGGGTTACTTTGATATTTTCTGGAGTTGCCCCTGCATAGTCAAATTTTTGGGCATATTCAATGAGTCCTTTATCTCCAGTCTGGGCGATCGCATTTATCACTTCTTGGGCAATGGGAATTACTTGATCAATGTCTAACTCGGCCCGTCGCTTTACTGTAGCAAGATCTTTGGTTGTCATTTGGGCAAGTTTGAGAATTCTGACCACTACTTCTCTCCTGATACGTTGGTCTGTTCTTATTTTAACGGCTAAATGGGAAGGAGGCGCAATAGTCACATTGGTCTAGAATATTTCCTAACTGGGAGTTTAAGGTGTAATATGATACCTTAACAAAAGCTTTTAATCTGTATCTTTATTAGAGAGGGTAAAAAATTGTCTCGCCGTTATCTGTTTTCATCTGAATCTGTTACTGAAGGTCATCCTGACAAGATTTGTGACCAAATCTCTGACACTATTATTGATACTCTACTCTACCACGATGATCAAAGTCGGGTAGCGGCCGAAGTTGTCGTTAACACCGGTTTAGTCTTAATTACTGGGGAAGTGACCTCCAAAGCAAATGTTAATTTTGTTGAACTTGCCCGCCAAAAAATCGCAGAAATTGGCTATGTTGATGCCGATAATGGTTTCTCTGCCAACAGTTGTGCGGTATTGGTGGCTTTAGACGAACAGTCTCCCGACATTGCCCAAGGGGTTACTCAAGCCCGTGAACAACGCAAAGACCTCAGTGATGATGAATTAGATCGTATTGGGGCAGGTGATCAAGGGATTATGTTTGGTTATGCTTGTAACGAAACCCCTGAATTAATGCCCTTACCCATCAGTTTGGCCCATCGTTTTTCTCGCCGTTTAGCGGCAGTTCGTAAGACTGGAGATTTAGATTATTTACGGCCTGATGGCAAAACCCAGGTTTCTATTATCTATGAAGATGGTATTCCAGTCGGTATTGATACCATTCTCATGTCCACACAGCATGACGAAACCATCGGGTCCATCACCGAGAACAATGCAGTTCAAGCTAAAATTAAATCCGATCTCTGGGATGCAGTGGTTTTACCCGTTTTGGGGGATATTAATATTAAACCCTCTCAAGAGACTCGTTTTTTAGTTAATCCTACAGGAAAATTCGTCATCGGTGGTCCTCAAGGGGATGCAGGATTAACGGGTCGTAAAATTATTGTTGATACCTATGGTGGCTATTCTCGTCATGGTGGTGGGGCATTTTCAGGAAAAGATCCCACTAAAGTTGATCGTTCTGCTGCCTATGCTTGTCGTTATGTGGCTAAAAATATTGTGGCTGCTGGTTTAGCAGATAAGTGTGAAGTTCAACTAAGTTATGCTATTGGGGTTGCCCGTCCCGTTAGTATTTTAGTAGAAACCTTTGGCACCGGTAAAGTGGATGAAACCAAGTTATTAGAAGCGATTCAGGAACTGTTTGAGTTACGTCCTGCCGGTATTATTCAGTCTCTTCACCTTCGTCAACTTCCCTCTCAACGTGATGGACGCTTTTATCAAGATGTGGCTGCTTATGGTCATTTTGGACGCAATGATCTCGATCTACCTTGGGAAGCAACAGATAAAGCGGCCTTACTCAAAGATGCTTTATTAAAAGTTGGGGTTTAACCTTAACCATAGCAGTAAAACAATTAATTAGGACATTTTGGCACCTTTAATCGTCATTCCGAGGAAACTCATCAACGTCTTAACCATAATATTGTACTGCTATATCTTTCAAAGTTTTAGGGAAAGGAGTTCTACTCTTTTCCCTTGTTTATTTTTATCTACACATTGCTGATCCAATTACCATGAAAACCACCAGGAACGCGAACCGGTAAATGAACAGTGGCAATGGGTTCAGATTCAAAGTTTCTGGAGTCAATGATAATAAAATCACTGGTATTGGTATGTTCATTATAAACAAAGGTAACAACATAACCATCTAATTCAGATTGACCATTAGAATTGGGAACAAATGCTGCTTCACCTCCATAACATCCTGGTTTAAATTGATGGATTTTATGGGTTTTCTTAACGACATCGTATTGAACGAGAGAGGGAGATAAATTAGGAATTTTTTTGCGGGATGATAATTCAGTATCATAATAGGATGCGTACCCAAATTGATATGGTTTTCCCACATAATTTTGGTTAATAACAGGTAATTCTACAAAACGATCATCCAAATCTTCAAAGTCCATTTGATGGGTTTGTAAATTGATGGTTAATCGCCGTAAATTAGACTTATGGGTTAACATGGTTTCCCAGTCGTTTTCTGCTTCTATTTTTGGATAAGCTACAAAATCTATCAATAGTTGATTATCCACTTCAAAACTATTCATAAAATGCCACATCCAAAAAGCATTTGTTTTTAAATGAATGGGTTTTTTCTGAAGATCATTCCGATCAACTAAAATAATTGTTGTTCCTTGCTCTTCTTGCCAAACAAAAGGAATATTATTATTTTTGGCATTGGTCATGTTAAAAACTAAAGGACAGTTAAAAAAGACAATATAATTTTTAGTTATTGCCATATCATGAATCATTGTCGGTTGGGGAATTTCAATGGGCAATTCTCGAATAAGATTATTATTACTATCAGCAACATAATAATGTAAATAAGGCGTATTAAAAAACGAATAGCGGTAAAAATGTAATTCCCCCGTGTTAGAATCGATTTTGGGATGGGCTGTCATCGCTTGTTGTAATTGCTGATTAAAGTCCCATTCTCCAATGGTTTCTAAATTTTTATTGACTTGATAGGGTAAACCAGTTTCATATAAAGCGAGTAGTTTCCCTCCATGAGAAATAATGTTAGTATTGGCATAATTTTTAAACTTTAATTCTGTTAATTGTTTTCCTTCAAACATTTCATAAGTGAGTCCACGAGTTTGAATCCAGCGATTTTTATAACTGACTTCTCCGTTGTTAAAATAAACCCCATGTAACATCCCGTCTCCCTCAATAGGATAACTATAAGATTCGGGTTTAAACATTGGATTAGGACCGTTTCTAACATACATTCCCTGTAATTCTTCAGGAATTTTACCCGATATTTTTAAATTGCTAATGTCAACTTCTTCAAAAACAGGTGCATTAATTCCTCGTAAAAAAACATTATTACTCTTCCAACTTTTATAGGATTTATATTGTTTATAAATAGGGGTTGATTGACTGGGTAATTGATGGTAAGCGATCACTGTCATCGCTGCAAGGGATGATTGAATTAAAAACTGTCTTCTTTTCATGATAACTTCCTTTAAAATTGACTATTTTTCATCATTTTTGTTGCAAGTTCTGTATTGATTGAAATTCCCTCCGTAGGAAACTGCCTCATCACATCAATCGCTGTCCATCCTTCCTCGGGTTGATGAATTGCTGCTGAAATTAATGCCCCACGAATAGCATAAAATCCGTTACTATTAGGATGAGTGCTAAAGATTTCACCCATACTTTTTAATAAGTCTTCCATTAATGGGGTTCGTAATAATCTAGCGAACTTTACTCCACTGATAGTATGTCGTTTTTGTAAGGTTTCTCGCAATTCAATTAAGGTTTTTTCGTCAAATTGACTGGCAAAAAAAGAAAACTCCTTGGTAATTCTTCCCTCTTCAGCATAAATTTCCAAAGAATCAACAGACAAAGGAAACTTTAACGGACCATAGATAAAATAAAGGGTTTCTGCACTTAAAACAGGTCTAGGTATCAAAGGAATTAAAACGAAAGAAATTCCTAGGCAAATACGGGTTAAAGGATTCATTTGTTGTATAAAAAGCTACTATTTTTTAGCTAACCGTTAGGGGGTCTGTTAATTTGTTGAGTCTAAAGTAACTTTTAGGGTTAACCCTGATTTAATAAGGAAATTTTAAGACATAAAAAAACAACCATAATTTATGGTTGTCCTTCTAATTTATCCGTTAAGATTGGTTCCGAAAGATCGTAAAGATCAAGACTCTACTACAGTAAAGAACGTAATTGAATAGAAATTCGAGTATTTTTACCTACTACTACAACAGCAGATTCACCAAACTTGGGAGGACCGGTTCTAATGACTGGATTACTGGAAAAACCAAATTTTTCCGTAGGGATTCCAAGAAAATTACGGTTAAGTTCCCCATCCTCATTATCATCCCAGAAAACAGCCACTGCGTAAGTTCGAGGTTGTAAGTTATCAAAAGTTACCTCTAGTAATTGATCGGTAATTTTGACACATTGGGTGTTAACCGCATCATCTTTACTATCGGGAAATCCTCTTCCACTAGAAAAGAGACTTAAGCAGACTTGTCCTTTCGTCTCACTTAAACCAGCGATTTCAACCGTCAGATTACTGGTTAGACTGGCATTAGCCGATTGATGTAACATTAAAGCTGTCCCAGTGGACAACAGTAGATTAGTTAGTAGATAAGAAGATTTCATCTGAATTGTTTTAGAAGGTTAAGAATAGAAGTCATGGAAAATGGTGCTTCAAGATAGAGACATCATGAAGTCATCATAAATCTTTATATTACTTTAAGATTTTTTGGCTTTATTTACCACCACCAAGGGGGGCAAAATGCCCCCCTTTTTTTGTGGTTACTTTTGTTGATGTCTACGATAAGCTTCTATTAATTCCTTGAACAACAACTTAACTAACTTATCCCCCACTCTGGCTTTACCCCATTGTTTGAGGGAATTATTTCCAGGAAAATTGGGGTCAATGTTTCCCTCCTCAGTTAATTTCGCTTGAATATCCTTAAGATAGCGATTCCGCAAAAACTGAACCTGTGGCTTAGGGTTCTTTGGGGGTGACATAGCCATAATACGACGCGCCCACAAATACAAGCGAATCCTTGCCAGAACCGAACCCGTAACGATATGACCTTTTTTCTTTCCCGACTCCCAAGGTTTAACCGCTTTTCCCAAACAAGC
>JASJDW010000006.1 GCA_030064955.1 Crocosphaera sp. | reverse complement strand
ACACGAACGTTAGCGGTGGGATGAAACCCCGACCAAATATATTAACTGCGTAGCAACCATATTTTAGCAACTTCTTGGTGCGCGCATCCTACCGCCGTAAGACGGCGGTAGGGTCGCATCCGCTTTTTGGCTCAGACCAGAAAACTTGTGCTAAACTCATATTTAGGCTAGTAAGGATAGATAGTTTAAAGGCGTGTCACTGAACCAAGAATCTCCGTCCGTTTACGGCGGAGAGCGTCAAACCATTAAAATCAGAAAAACCCACGGGTTAGAGTCCGTGGGTTTAATTTAACCGTAAAAAGTCTTAACCAGAAATCATACAATTGGGGGAAGTAACCGTTAGAGAAGTAAGGATAAGATCCCCTTAAGGCATAGTAATGATTGTTTGTTGTCTGTTAAGTGTTTTTGGAGAATTCCCCATGAAACCGATTTCTATATTTGCAATGTTGACCTTTGGTGTCCTGATGACATCTTCTCTGGGGACGAAAACCGTTAATGCCCAAATTATCGAACTCGGAGATGATGTTCGGGTGGATTTTTCTAACGAACGTCGTCGCCGAAGCAGAACGAATGTGAGAGTTTACGGTGATAATGGCCGCTTGAGGGTAGGAGTCGAAGAACAAAGAAGACCTCAAACTAGAATTCGTATTAATGATAGAAACGGTTCTCCTTCTTTTGATATTCGTCAAGAACGACCTGCCCCTGAAGAAAGAGTTAGGGTATCTTTCCCTTTCTAATTAACTATAATTTCGACATTGCCGAACTAATCCGTCAAATCCTTCCCAAATTTGTTCATCTGATGCTTGGATCATGCCAAACATAAATGAGGTTTTTTCTTTGATTTCTAGGGTTAATAATTCTTCTGATGGTTCAAATTCATAGGATAAGGTGGCTGCAATAGTCCCATCGGAAATCATGGGTTGATTCCTAACTTTTAATTCGACTTTACCTTGATTTTCGCCGTGATAATCAGCCCAACCTTGTTCTGAACCATTGGAACTAGGCGGTTTTATACATTCGTTGAATTGTTTGAGGTTGATATTGTCATATTTTTTCAACGATGTAGTAGATGCGGAGGAGCTTAGAGTCATACCTAAGAAAAAAGTAGCGGTTGTTACATAAGCCAATAAATTATATGGCTTTCTTATTGATACATTCATGATAGTTTGCTATGGAGTAAGGTTATATGTGTGTAATGATAACGACAATAGTTGAAAATGGAATCATGAACAACAAAAATTTAAAGAACGCTTAATATTTTTCAGAAGTTAAAGAAATGTAAATGACCTAGAAAATTGAAGAATTTAGAAAATTATTCCCATATTTTCCTGTTAAAAAACTAATTTATTATGTAAAGAAGCGATCGCATTACATCAGATTTTTAGTTAAATAATCTAGAAATAATCTTAAACCGTTTATTTCATTTATCCATTCACTACATGGACGCTATATATAGTATATCTGTATCTTAAAAATCACTATATCTCTAGATATGGTGTATTATTGCGCCAACTTTTGTCTTAATCCTCTACAATAGTATTAACCTTTGGGGTTAATAAATTAAGTCTTATGCTGTAAGATGAATATAGTCTTTGAAAATGCCAAGTTAGAAAAACAATGCAACAATCAACAACTCCTAATCAAAAAACAAGGTAAGGATAGAGCTAAACGCATTAGACGAAGATTAGATGACTTACACGCAGCTTCTACCCTGGAAGATATGCGAAATCTTCCAGGACGCTGTCACGAGTTAACCCATAATCGTAGTTGTCAATTATCTTTAGATTTAGACCATCCTTATCGATTAATTTTTGAACCTGCTAATAATCCCGTCCCAAAGAAACCCGATGGGGGACTTGATTGGACACAAGTAACAGCCATTAAAATTATTGGTGTGGAGAATACCCATGAGTAATCTGATTGACAATAAATACAAACCTGACTATGTTTCTCCTCCTGGAGAAACCATCGAAGAAATTTTAGAAGAACAAGGAATGACCCAATCAGAACTAGCTGAACGAATGGGCCGACCTAAAAAAACCATTAATGAAATCATTAAAGGTAAAGCTGCTATTACTCCAGAAACAGCATTACAGTTAGAGTTAGTGCTTAAAATTCCAGCGAACTTTTGGAATAATAGGGAACAGCTTTATCGAGATTATTTAGCTAGACAGGAAGAAAATAAACGTCTTCAAGAAAAAGTTATATGGTTAAAAAAAATTCCCTATAAAGCAATGATTAAATTACGTTGGATTAGGGATTTTGATAATAAAGTTGAACAATTAAGAGAAATTCTTGATTTTTTTTCCGTTGCTTCTCCTGAAAACTTACAAGATGTTTGGGAAAAAAGGTTATCGGTAGATTTTAGAAAATCTGAAACCCTTGATAGTGATGATGGGGCATTAATCGCTTGGTTGCAGAAAGGACAAATCGAAGCAGTTAAAATTAATTGTTACGATTATGATTCTCAGAAATTTAAAGACGTTTTGCAAGAAATTAGATTATTAACTTTAGAATCTCCTGAGATATTTCTATCTAAAATGCAATCATTATGTGCTGAGGCTGGAGTAACTTTTGTGTTAGTGCCTCAACTTCCAAAAACACAAGTTACTGGTGCAGCTTACTGGTTAAATCCTCATACACCGTTAATTCAATTAAGCTTACGTTATAAAACTAATGATCATTTTTGGTTTAATTTTTTCCATGAAGCAGGTCATATTCTTTTACATGGTAAACGGGATTTATTTATTGAAACTTTTGAACCAAACGAATTTAAAAAACAAGACCTAGATAGCCAGAAAAAAGAGCAAGAAGCGAATCAGTTTGCTGCTAATTTTCTTATCCCTCCTATTGAATGGCAAGAATTTTTATTATCCTTTTCGAGAACTGAAGACGATATTATTGCTTTTGCTAATCGCTTAAAAATTTCTCCTGGAATCATCGTCGGTAGATTACAATATGAAAAAGTTTTAAACTATAGCTATTTTAATCAATTAAAACAGAAAATAAATTAGGCTATTATTAACAATTCTCAGGATTAGTTGATAAAGGCTAGTCATAAATTAATATCTAGTTAAGAGTTTTTGAAAGAATATAGGGTTATGCTAATGCTTGGTTTCTTCTCCTGACCTAGATATAATGTTTAATTTTGCTCAACCTTTTTACCCCCTTGTTCTAGCAGCAGCTAAAAATAACCCTGAAAATGCCCATCAACAACTACTAAAAACCCTTCACACACTGGATGAAAACCGTAATGCAGTTTGGGGAAGGTGGATATTAGGGAATTTGGATCGTTCTTTTACTTTTGAGGATACTCGTTTACAACAAAGTTTATGGGGGTTAACCTTTAAAACTCCTGTGGGATTGGCCGCAGGGTGTGATAAGGATGGTTTGGCTGCTGGTATCTGGGGTCATTTGGGGTTTGGATTGGCTGAAATTGGGGCTGTAACCCTTCATTCCCAACCTGGGAACCCAAAACCGCGTTTATTCCGTTTACCCCAGGATCAAGGGGCTTTAAACCGTTTAGGGGCGAATAATCAAGGGGCCCAAAGGGTTGCCCAAACCCTTCAAGAAACTTGGCAACGACAACCCCGTCCAATTCCCATTGGCATTAATTTATGTAAATCTAAAATCACCCCGTTAGATCAAGCAGCAATGGACTATGTAGGTAGTTTTCGTTATCTTGAGGCGGATGCAGATTACTTTGTGGTCAATGTCAGTTCTCCTAATACTCCCGGACTGCGATCGCTACAGGAAGGGGAACAACTTAATATTATTTTGGATGAATTACAGTCTGTAAATCAACACAAAAAACCTATTTTAGTGAAGATTTCTCCTGACTTACATTGGGATGCCATTAAGTTAATTATTAAGTTAGCGAAAACTTACGAATTAGCTGGAATTATTGCTACTAATACCACCATCAAACGGGAAGGATTAAAGACAAAAATCCTCGAAAAAACAGGTCATCCTATTGAAGAAGAAGCCGGAGGAATTAGTGGTCAACCCGTTCGTCAACGGTCTACGGAAGTCATTCGTTTTATTTATGAACAAACCCAAGGAACGTTACCTATTATTGGCGTTGGTGGTATTTTTACGGCGGAAGATGCTTGGGAAAAAATCACCGCAGGGGCAAGTTTATTACAGTTATATACTGGTTGGATTTATCAAGGACCTTGGTGTATTCGTCACATCAATCAAGGATTAATTAATCGCTTAGAACAGTATAAATTAGCTCATATTTCTGAAGCGGTAGGGCTGGATTTTAAGGGTTAATAGATCATGATTAACTAAACAAGTAGGGCGGGCAAAGCCCACCCAAACTTTAAAACAAATTCAAGTCAGTAACTGCCCCTAAACTACTAGAAGAAACTAGCTTTGCATACTTACCTAATACTCCTCTTTTATAACGGGGTTCAGGGGCTTGCCAATTTTCCCTGCGTTGCGCTAACTCTTCCTCAGAAACGTTTAATTGTAATAACTTTTCTTTGGCATCAATGGTAATACTATCCCCTTCTTTTACTAAGGCAATAGTTCCCCCTACATAAGCTTCTGGGGCAACATGACCTACCACTAAACCATAGGTTCCTCCAGAGAAACGACCATCGGTAATTAAGCCAACAGAATCTCCTAAGCCGGCACCAATAATTGCCGAAGTTGGTGCTAACATTTCCCGCATTCCTGGGCCGCCTTTCGGTCCCTCGTAGCGAACAATAATGACATCACCAGCGTTAATTTTTCCGGCTAAGATAGCGTCTAAACATTCTTCTTCAGACTCAAAAACCCTTGCCGGTCCAGTAATTGTAGGATTTTTAACACCACTAATTTTGGCAACTGAACCTTCAGAAGCTAAATTACCTTTTAAAATAGCTAAATGTCCCTCTTTATACACAGGGTTATTCCAAGGACGAATCACATCTTGATTAGTAGGAGGTTCATTAGGTACATCGGCTAAAGTTTCGGCGATAGTTTGACCGGAAATGGTTAACGCATCCCCATGTAATAACCCATGATTTAATAACATTTTCATCACTTGAGGAATGCCACCGGCTTGATGCAAATTAACAGTAACATAGCGTCCCGATGGTTTTAAATCACATAATACGGGAACCCGTTGACGAATGGTTTCAAAATCGTCTAATGTTAACTCAATACCCATGGTATTTGCTATGGCTAAAAGGTGTAATACCGCATTGGTAGAACCCCCCACTGCCATGATGACAGAAATGGCATTTTCAAAAGCTTTTCGGGTTAAAATTTGACTGGGTAAAATCTGGTTACGGATGGCATTAACTAAGGCAAACGCTGACTTTTCCGTACTGTCTGCTTTCTCTGCATCTTCTGCTGCCATGGTAGAAGAGTAAGGCAAACTCATCCCCATCACTTCAAAAGCAGAAGACATGGTATTTGCCGTGAACATTCCCCCACAGGAACCGGCACCGGGACAGGCGTTGCGCTCAATGGCTAATAATGTGTTATCATCTATCCTACCTGCACTATGTTGCCCCACCGCTTCAAAGGCACTAACCACCGTTAAATCTTCTCCCTTGTAGTGACCGGGTTTAATGGTTCCCCCATAGACGAAAATAGCAGGTATATTCATCCTTGCCATAGCGATCATCGCCCCTGGCATATTTTTATCGCATCCACCAATAGCTAAAACTCCATCCATGCTTTGACCATTACAAGCAGTTTCGATGGAGTCAGCAATCACATCCCGTGACACTAGGGAATATTTCATCCCTTCTGTTCCCATAGAAATACCGTCACTGACTGTGATGGTTCCGAACATTTGCGGCATACCACCGGCGTTTTTAATTCCTGCTTCAGCGCGCTTAGCTAAGTCATTAATCCCCATGTTGCAAGGGGTGATGGTACTGAAGCCATTAGCAACCCCAACCATAGGCTTATTAAAGTCATCATCTGTGAAGCCCACAGCCCTCAACATGGCACGGTTGGGAGTTCGTTGACTTCCTTGGGTTACAACACGACTTCTTGCATTCTCAGACATTGTAGCGTTCTCCTTGTGGATCTGGCAATATTTCTATTGTCGTTGGTTATTAGCCTTATGAAGATGAAAAGATAACAAAAATTTTACATTTGAGAAAGATTTTAAATAGATAGGGGCTTAAAAATATTAAGTTCCTACAAAGTCATCATTTTTATTTATAAACTTTATCAATTAAAAGCAATGCTATAGCAGTTACCATACTTGTGAGGTACAAACTCTTCTAGTTTTAGGAATTAGGAGGGCAGGAGTTAAGAAGTTGAATATTCGGTGTACCTTATGAGTCCAGGAAATGCTATATAATAAGTTTAGCCAGCTAAGAAAATCAATCTACTCATTAACGGCTTTTTTAAAGAAACCTATTTTTATAAGTGAACAAGTGATTAAATCTAAAACTTTATTACCAAGTAAACTACAAGAAATTTTAAGTCAGATAAATAATTATCTAAATTATCTCTATGGAAATGAATTAGAAGATGTTATCTTATTTGGTTCACAAGCCAGAAAAGAAGCGAAAAAAGATTCAGATATCGATATTTTAATTGTCTTAAAAACGGACTTTAATTATTATCAAGAAATAAAAAAAATTAGTAAATTTATAAGTAATTTATCTTTGGAAACTAATACACTAATTAGTTGCTGTTTTACAACAGTTGAACAATGGGAAAAGGAAAACAGTGCTTTTTATCGCAATATCAGAAACGAGGGAATTAAATTGTGAATGAAGTTCAAAAAAAACTATTACAAAAAGCTCAAAAAAGTTTAATTGTTGCTAAACAAATCAATCAAACAGGATACCCAGAGTTTGCTGTTT
Source organism: Crocosphaera sp. (assembly GCA_030064955.1). Classification (GTDB taxonomy): domain Bacteria; phylum Cyanobacteriota; class Cyanobacteriia; order Cyanobacteriales; family Microcystaceae; genus Crocosphaera. The sequence continues at coordinate 38,019 of JASJDW010000006.1, read as the reverse complement.
CAAGAGCTTACTATACTATGTTTTATCTTGCTTCTGCTTTTTTAGAAGGTGATAACTTATCTTATAGCAAACATTCAGGTGTGATTGCAGCATTTGGACAATATTTTGCCAAACCTGAAAGAGTCCCCAAAATTTATCATCGTTATCTCATTGAAGCAGAAAAACTTCGCATTGGTGCTGACTATAATTTAGATATTCAGATTAGTTGCGAAGACGCAAATCAAGTTATTAAACAGGCTGAAGATATGTTAAATTTTGCCGTCAATAATCTTTAGTATGTCCTAAAAAAGATGTAAAAATATAATATTAAATTATTGTTGCATTTGAGTCAGTAATCTTACTTAAGTTACTAATGCTCAATAAATATGGAATTAAAAATTTAAGCAATTGTACTGTTTCTTATTCAGTGTATACTTAGAGATAATAAGAATTGTGAGATATTTTATCTTGGTTAATTGTACGTTAACCTATTGTTCCTCGCCCTAATTTTGTTTAATTTAATCCTCTATTTTTTATTATTGAGTGAATAATCCATTGCAATTCTATCCTAGATCCTGTCGTAATGAAAGGGAAGTAGAGAGTAAGCTAATTGTTCAATATTTACTCCCAAAATTAGGTTATTCTCCTGATAATTGGCACCAAGAAGTTATCTATGGCAATATTCGCTTAGATTTTTTAACAGTTGCTGTTAAAAAAATGAAGAATTTTTCTTCTTGTGTTGTTATTGAAGCGAAACATCCTCAAGAAAATTTAGATCATCATGTGCGTCGTTTAGGACATTATTTGATGAAAATTAAAAGTTTTTATGGGGTGTTAACCAATGGCAAAGAATTCCGAATTTATCAACAAGATAAGAATAAATTAAAATTTGTCTTTTGCTGTCAAGGAGAAAACATTGCCAATAATATTAGCAAGATTAATGCTTTGATTGGTAAAGAGAGTTTAAGCGAAAAATTCTCTACTTTTCAATCTCTTTCTGTTACCCAAGTTTCTCAATCATCTACTAAGGAGTCAAAACAATTACCCATGAAAGTTATTGCTGTTTATCATAATAAAGGTGGTGTTGGCAAAACAACCACTGTTGTTAATTTGGCTGCTGCTTTTAGTAAGAAAGGAAAACGAGTTTTAGTCATTGATTTAGATAGTCAAGCTAATACAACTTTTGCCACTGGTTTAGTTAAATTTACTGATGAGTTGTCAGATCAAATAAAAGATTGTTACGTATATCATTTGTTGAGGTTTTATGAATCTTATCCAATTTCTAAAGTTGCTGTTAAATCTAACTTCACCAATCCCGAAATAGATGTAGTTCCGTCTCATATTAATTTGATGAAAACAGAATCAGAATTGAATAATATACGAATTACTCCCACAGTATTAGACGAAAAAATTAGGAATGAAAAAGAAAATTATGATATCGTTATCATTGATACTCCACCATCATTAAATCTATTCGCTTTTATTGCATTATTTAGCTCTGATTATATCATTATTCCTTCAGATTTAAAACCTTTTGCTAATCAGGGATTATTAAATGTAAAAGAATTTATTAACCAAGTAAATATTGCTCGAAAGCCTCAAAATAAACAACCCCTTGAAGTTTTGGGTGTACTAGCTAGTAAAATTCCCACCTATGCACAGTTTGTTAAATTTATATTGCCAAAACAGAGAAAATCTGTTATTAATCGCTATGATCTCCCTATATTAGATACGGTCATTTATCAACGAGAAGATTTGGCAAAATGTTTAGATAAGTCTCAGAAAATTCATGATTTACAAATTCATGATTTACAAATTCCTGATCCTCAATCTGTACTTGATTATAAACCTGACAGTATATCAGCACAAGAATTTGAAGTTCTCGCAATAGAAATTTTAGAAAAAATAGGAGCATAAAATGTTATTAAATTTATCATTTGTTCCAGTTATACAAATCCAATCTAGTATTGCACGTTCAGAGTTTTCTGAAGACGATTTAGAAAAATATGCTCAGTTAATCTTAGAAGCTGAGGGGACTGTAAAACCTTTAGTATTAAATCCAAAAAGTTTTAATTCTTATGAAGTTGTTGATGGACATTTTGAATATTATGCAGCTTCTAAAGCAAGAGAAATGGATTTATTAAGAGGTGAGATGATTGGTGCATTTATCATCGAAAATGAAAAACAAAAATCTTTATCTAAGCAATTAGAATTTTTAAATGAACTCAAAAGAAAAAGTACAATAGTATCTACGGAACCAACATTAACCCGTAATTCTGATCAAAAAATCTTAAATATAGAATCTCGTTTAAATAATATTGAAGCGAGGTTTGAAAGACAGCTTAAAGAGGTACAAGATAATTATAAAAGTGAAATTGAAACACTAAACAAGCAACTAACAGAAATCAAAGAACGTCTTCCTAAACCTATTGATTTTTTAGAAGCACTTAATACCTTTAATTTATCAACGCTTACATCTCATTTAAGTCGCATTAAAGTACCCAAAAATATTCCTGAAAAAATTATCAATGAACGAGAAAAAAATGGAATTTTTAAGTCTTGTAGTGATGTAGTTAGTCGAGTAAACGGTTTAGCAGAGAAAAGAATGATTACAATTATTGATCACTTTTCTAATCAATAAGATTAGATACTGATTAAATCAATTAATAACAACAGGGATATAATCTATTATGTCCCTAAATTTTGCCATATAATAAAAAAGGAAGAAGAAAATTTTAAGAGTAGAAAAAATAATGACCACAACACCAAACCCAGAACCCACTTTAACCGATGTTATCCAAAAATTGGATAAACTCACAGGTCATGTTGAGAAGTTGACATCAGACGTTGAACACTTATCATCAGATGTTGAACACCTATCATCAGATGTTGAAAATCTATCATCAGATGTTGAAAATCTATCATCAGATGTTGAAAACCTATCATCAGAAATGAAGCGATTTGATGAACGTTTTTCTGACTATAGACAAGCAACACAGTGGGTTGTTCAACTTGCATTTACTCTGATCGCAAGTGCTACCATTACCGTTATTATTACATCAGTTTTAAAATGAATACTGTACCTTGTTTATAGTGATTAATTTAGCAGCATAATTCATGATTTAAGGTAGCGTTAAAAATCAAAAAATTCAACTTTTGAGGCATCTAGTTCAGTTCCTAAATAGTTTAATCTTTCAATTCCAATAATATTTCCCTCTTGATCTTTAATTAAAGATAAGTCTTCTTCTATTTCATCAACTAAAAATTCTTTTTTTGGATCGTCAAACCAAATGGTTAATGTTTTTCCCACTTCATCATGATAAATTTTTAAGCTGTCCATATTAAGTCACCTCGTTTAATTTTATATTCCTTATAACTGAAAAAGGTGGGTAATACCCACCTACAGTTAACTACGCACCTACTGCTTCTTTTGCTGCATACATCACTTCTAAAGTAATCTCAGAAAATCCCCGTTCACGGGCAAATTTTTCGGTATTTCGCTTCACTTTACCCCGAACAAAACCAGGGACTTTATTCAATTCTGCTTGTGCTTCTTTGTTCCAATTCAAATCAGAATCAGCGGAAATTCCTTTCGTAATCACTTCTTTAGTATCATGGCCACCAAAAATTTCTAAAAGATGGTCTTCCATGCCTAAAGTAAAGGAATTATACACTAAATCAGCAATCTGATTTGTCCCTTCATAACCACAGAAAGGTTTATAGCCAATCGGGAAGTTTTGAATGTGAATCGGTGCAGCAATAACCCCACAAGGAATATCTAATCTTTTACCAACATGACGTTCCATTTGAGTGCCAAAAATAGCAGCGGGTTCAATACGAGCGATCGCATCACCAATCTCTCCATTATCATCACTAATTAATACTTCATCGCAATATTCGCTCACTTGTTCTTTGAACCAGTCTGCGTCATATTTACAATAAGTTCCTGCTAAAACCACATGAATTCCCATCTCCCGTGCTAATATTTTTGTAATAGCAGCAGCATGGGTATTATCCCCAAAAACAACCGCTTTTTTACCGGTTAAATTCTGACAGTCAATGGAACGAGAAAACCAAGCAGCTTGGGACACATATAAGGTTTGTTCGTTGATATAGTCTTCATAATCAACATTAGCACCTTGCTCATTAATAACCTGTTGAATTTTGCGAATACAACGTGCTGTTTCTACCACACCCATCGGGGTAATATCTACATAAGGAATATTAAATTCTTCTTGTAAATATTGTGCTGTTCCTAACCCTAATTCCCGATAAGGAACTAAATTAAACCATGCTTTGGGTAAGTTCTTTAAATTGTGAACCGATGCACCATCAGGAATCACTTCGTTAACTTCAATTCCTAAATCTTTCATCAATTGTTTCAACTCTCGACAGTCATGTTGATTATGAAATCCTAGGGTAGAAATACCAATAATATTAACAGAAGGATTAGCGGTTTTTTCTGTGGGTAATTCCTGCTTTCTCTTAGCTTTATTCAGGTAAAACCTAACAATTTGATGCAAAGTTCTATCCGCAGCTTGTAACTCATTGTAACGATAATGATTAACATCCGCTAACAATACGTCCCCTTTTGCATCCATCTGTGCGCGGTCTACAAAATTAGCTAAATCTTCTTGTAAAATACTAGAGGTACAAGTGGGGGTTAAAACGATTAAATCCGGGTTTTCTTCTCCATCCTTGCGAACAATATTGTTAACTACCTTTTCTTGGGAACCCCGCGCCAAAACGTTACGATCTACAATACTAGCTGTTACAGGGGTAAAATCTCTTTCTCTTTCAAGCATCGATCGCATGACGTTAAAATAATCATCTCCCAAGGGTGCGTGCATGATTGCATGGACGTTTTTAAAGGAACTAGCAATGCGTAGAGTCCCAATGTGAGCAGGACCAGCATACATCCAATAGGCCAGTTTCATAGCGTTCTCCTAATCTGTTCAGTAAGACGTGATAATGACACGCTGATAAGCTGTTTTTGATTGTCTCAAAGTTGTTGCGTTTATTGAGTGTCTGCTTAAATAATGTTACATAAAGCAAAACTGCCTCTATGGCTTATTTTCACTGGGTTTGAGGAATATTTTAGGAACTTTTTAGTTATTTAATTTTAATTAATCTTAATGTTGTGTCAAGATCCTCCTTGATTTTATTTTTCTTTCTACTTTTTATCATTTTCCTCTAATTAAGAATTGCTTTTACTGTTAATTCTGGTTTTTCTAAATGGGGAACATGACCGCATTTTGGAATCCAAATTAATTGACTATCAGAAATTAATTCCTTAAACTTATCAGCATCTTTTGTGCCTAAAATCTTGTCATTTTCTCCCCAAATAATTGTCGTCGGTTGCTTAATATTAACCATCTTTTGTTTAAAAGAACCATAACCTCCACTTTTGGTAAAAGCAATCAACGCTTGACTCCATCTTTCACATCTAAGATGTAAAGCGGCACAAAGTTGTGCATCTTTACTGGCAAAATTTTTATCATAATAAGCAGATTCACTAATCTTTTGTCTGACCTTAAGATTACGCAAAAATGCCGTTGATAAATAGTCTAACGGAGGAAACATCAATTTTCCTATCTTGGGAGGTGCAGCTAAACCGGCACTATCAATTAACACTAACTTGCTAACCGCTTCAGGATAGGTTAATGTAAAGTCAATGGCCGTCGCACCTCCCATAGAAGCACCTACTAAAATAACAGGTTGCTCTATTAAAGTTTTCCAGGTATAAAATAAATGGGTTTTAATGGTTTCAGGACTAAATAATAAGTCACTATTCCTTTTAGTAAAGCCAAACCCCAATAAATCGATTGCCCAGGTAACATGATGTTGCGATAAAATAGGCAGAAGACGACGAAATTCTAATAAAGAACTATCAAAACCATGAATCAGTAAGATAGGTGTATTTCTTTCTCCTTGATACACATAACTGGTACTAATAGGGTGAGAGGATAAAGGGGTTGAAATATCCTCAAATTTAATTATATTAACTAGATCAAGGGATGTTTTTTCTGTTAACTTTTGGGCTTCAAAGGGTAGGAAAACCATAGGAAATGTCTAGGGAAAAAATAACCTTGACGGATTATATCATTTCCTGGACTCATGAGGTACACCTAAGATTCAACTTCTGCTGGGGAGCATCGGGCGAAGCCTGAACTCCCGAACTCCCGAACTCCTAAAACTAGAAGAGTTTGTACCGTTCGGAATCGCGCTCACGGCGAAGCCTCACAAGTATGGGAACTGGTACATATCATATTAATGACTTTTCTCCCTAAAAATACTATAAAACATTCCTATATTTAACCCGCAAGTTTTTCTATTTTACCTGTTTGTTTCCGTAAAATTCTTAACGCACGACTATAGATTTGACGGGCCCTTTCGTGACTAATACCACATTGCTCCCCAATGGCTTTATAACTCAATTGTTTCCCATCTCGCAAACCAAAACGTAAGATAATCACTTCTTTTTGTCTAGGAGATAGACTCTCTAACATACGGTTAATTTGAGTAATTTTCTCTTGTTGTTTAACAAAATCACTGGGAGAAACACTGTCTTCATCCGGTAACAATTGCCCTAACTCCGTATGATTTTCATCGATAACAATATTCAAACTCCGAGACTTGGTTTTAAACGCTGCTTCTTGCAGAAATTGTAACTTATCGACGGAGATCTCCATGTTTTGGGCAATCTCTTTTTGGGTGGGTTTTCTTCCTAATTTTAGGGTCAATTCTCGAATGGATTTACGGTATTTATTGAGGTTTTCGTTAATATGAATGGGTAAACGAATGGTACGACTTTGTTCTGCGATCGCTCTGGTAATTCCTTGTCGTATCCACCAATAGGCATAGGTAGAAAATTTATAACCCCGAGACGGATCAAATTTTTCTACCCCTCGAATTAACCCTAAACTTCCCTCTTGAATTAAATCTAGTAAAGATAGACCAGAGTTCAGATATTTCTTAGCAATAGACACCACCAGACGTAAATTAGCCTGGATCATTTTGTCCCTAGCTTTTTGTCCCCTATAGACAATTCTTTCTTCTTCAGGGGTTAATTTCTCTTTCTCTAATAAAGGTAGCATGGATTGAATTTCTTCAGCCAGTTTGATTTCTTCAGCACTTGAAAGTAAAGGGGTTTTACCGATGGACTGAAGGTAATGGCGGACGGTATCAACTTTTTTTTTGTTTGTCATGTCTAGCTGTTTCTTAACGGTTACTTGTTTGCAGATATAGTGGTGGAGATATACAAAGACGCTTATGAACTAATATTGATAACAATGACTTACTTTTTTCAGACGATCTCAATCGGTATTGATGAAACTTATCTATATACTAATTGTAAAGTAAAATTAATTTTTTTGCAAGTTATTACCCTATACCTAGGAAAAAATTGTTATCATTAATATCTTAACTAAACAATTGACTAGGAAAAAGAAAAATTAATTCATGGGTCAGTAATCAGTAGCTTTTTCCTCTAAAATGGACATAAGGTGCAATCCTTAATAGCTTAATGCGTGACTTTGAGTGAAACAATCATTAACCCCTTCTAAATTCAACATTCAAGAACTATTCCCCTTTCAACTCGATCCCTTTCAGGAGGAAGCGATCGCAGCGTTAAATCAGGGAAAATCTGTGGTGGTCTGCGCCCCAACGGGTTCGGGGAAGACAGTCATCGGGGAATTTGCCATCCATCGGGCTTTACACTTAGGTCAACGGGTTTTTTATACCACCCCTCTCAAAGCCTTATCTAATCAAAAATTTCGGGACTTCCAAGATAAATTTGCTTCCCAGCAGGAGGATCCCCAGGAAGATGTGGTTGGCTTAATTACAGGAGATACAGTCATTAACCCCAACGCTTCTATTGTCATCATGACCACAGAAATTTTCCGGAATATGCTGTATGAGACACCCATTGGTCAGGTGGGAACCTCCTTAGAAAATGTGGCGACTGTGATCTTGGATGAATGTCATTACATCAGCGATCGCGGACGGGGAACCGTGTGGGAAGAATCGATTATTTATTGTCCCCCCACCATTCAATTAGTCGCCCTCTCTGCAACCATCGGCAACCCAGAAGAATTAACAGAATGGATCAACCAAGTACGAAAAACAGCCCCCAACAGTGATCCCAGTCAAACCCCTATTAGTCTGTGTGAATTAATTAACTCCGATTTTCGTCCCATTCCCCTACGTTTCTACTTCAGTCAAAAAAACGGACTCTATCCCCTTCTCAATCAGCAACAAACGGCCCTCAACCCTCGTCTCAAACCCAAAGGAAATCGCAACAAACGAAAACGGGTTAAACGGAGTGATTGCCCTACCCCGATAATGGTCGTTGAACAACTCTACGAAAAAGACCTATTACCTGCCATCTATGTTATCTTTAGCCGTCGAGAATGCGATCGCGCTGTCCAGAAACTAGAAGGGGTGGTGTTGGTGTCTCCCGAAGAAGCCCACGCCCTACAATATAACCTCCTGACCTTCTTTTTAGGAGAAAACCCCAACTTACAAGAGACGCTTCTTAAGGCAGTGGCGACAGAAAATCCTCCTTTATATGACCCCTTAAAAGACTTTTTGAGCAACCTTTCACCCCAGTCCCCTCTGTTTCCCTACTTAGCTAGTGATGAAGAGAGTAAAGCCCATTTATTCCAAATTTTAGCCGATCTTTGTCAGTTAGTCCGAGGAGAACAACTCGAACCCTTAACCAGAGGAATTGCAGCCCACCATGCCGGAATTTTACCCCTGTGGAAAGAATTAGTAGAACAGCTATTTGAAGTGGGGTTAGTCAAAGTGGTCTTTGCTACCGCTACTTTATCCGCTGGCATTAATATGCCCGCCAGAACAACTGTTATCTCTGCTTTATCCAAACGAACCGACACCGGCCACAGTATGTTAACCCCCTCAGAATTCCTACAAATTGCAGGGCGGGCTGGACGCAGAGGTATGGATGAGGTAGGCTATGTGGTAGCCATTCAGACCCCCTTTGAAGGGGCGACCGAAGCAGCCTATCTAGCCACCGCCCAATCAGAACCCTTGAGGAGTTGTTTTACCCCTTCCTATGGCATGGTTTTAAATTTACTCCAAAAACACACCCTACAGGAAGCGAAAGACTTATTAGAAAGAAGTTTTGCTGAATATTTAGCCCAATTAAAACTAGAACCAGAACAACAGGCCATTGCTAATTTAAGTACAGAACTAGCTAAACTGGATATTGAATTAGGGGGACTACAAGAAAAAGACATATTAGCATACGAGAAACTGAATGCCCGTTTAAAAGAAGGAAAAAGACTCTTAAAAATTCTCGAAGATCAAGCAGAAGAAAAACGTAAAAAAGAAATCTCAGGTCAGTTAAGTCAATTAAATATCGGGGATTTAGTTTATTTAAAAGGCAAACGCTTAAGAACATCAACTCCCCAATTAGCGGTAATTGTCGCTATGGTTCCAGGGTCAGGGCAAAGTTTTGATCTGCTTTGTTTAGGAGACAATAACTACTGGTATTTAGTAAAACGGGGAGATATTGTCGATTTTTATGGGGCATCTTTACCCCTGTCTTTCGTGGAGAATTTAAGTTTACCCGATCTCAGAAAATTATCCCTAGGTAGAGGGCCAAAAGGAGACGAAACCGCCAAAGAAATTACTGAACAAATGAGCGATCGCGCCTTTGGAAGAATTACTCCACCCGAAGTTCTTGAACAACAAAAACGCATTGATAAGGTTCAAGGACTATTAAACGATCATCCCTTAACCCAAAGTAAAGATTTTAAACGGTTATTAAAGTCCCACCATCGACGGTTAGAATTACGGGAACAACTCCATAACCGACAAATTAAGTTTCAAAAATTACAATCGAATCAGTCTTATTACTGGCAAGAATTCCTCAATTTAATTGAGATTTTACGAGAGTTTGATGCTTTAGATCATTATACCCCTACGACCTTGGGTCAAGCAGCCGCAACCATGCGGGGGGAAAATGAGTTATGGTTAGGATTGGTGTTTATGTCAGGGATTTTAAATCATCTAGAACCCCATCAATTAGCGGCCGCCGTTAGTGCCATTATTACTGAAACCTTACGGCCTGATACTTGGACGAACTATTTACCCTCTCCAGAAGTATTAAGTCTGTTTAAAGACTCTCCAGAACAAGGGGTTAGTATTGGAGAAATGCGCCGTTTATTGAACCAAACCCAACGACGATATCAAATTACCATTCCTGTCTGGTTAGAGTTAGAATTAATGGGATTAGTGGAACAATGGGCTTTAGGAGGAGACTGGCAAGAACTGTGTGAAAATACCAGTTTAGACGAAGGAGATTTAGTTCGCTTGCTACGGCGTACTATTGATCTACTTTGGCAAATTCCTCAAACCCCAGGAATTTCAACATCTTTAATAACAACAGCAAAAGAAGCCATTGTTTTATTAAAACGATTTCCTATTTGATTTTTAAACATATTGTGTTTACCTAATAGGATGTTTGATGGTATAGTTACGTTTGTCCATTAGGATAGGGTAACTTTAATAAATCATGGCTACTATCTGTCGCGATCACAAACTCCTCTTCATTATGGTTCCTGGTACAGGCTGTTCTGCTATAGGAAAAGTTTTGCAGGAACAATTTAGAGGAGAATGGATTCCTAAAGAAGATATATATGAAAATAATTCTCTAAAACTTAGTAAAAAGCATAATAGTATTAGGGACTTAGTTAAATTTAATCTCATTAGTAGAAGAGAGTTACCACTATACCTTAAATTTGGTACAGTAAGAAACCCATTTGATGCTTTTACGACTGCATATCAAAGAGCGATTTCAGACGAATGGATCAATCAACAAATAACAGTACGTACTCAACTACTTGCTGAAGAGAATAAAGAAGCCGGTAAAATATTTTTAACACAGTTAGAAAAAAAACTTAGAAACAAACAACAAAAAACTATAAAAATGGGATTTGAAGGTTGGATAGAAAATTATATTTATCTATATAAAAAAAAAGAAAATGCTAACGCTCTGAAAAAGTTTAAAAATTCTTTAAAGGAAAACTTTGCCTATTGTACCGATTACATTCCTCCGATTTACTCTAGTTTGTTGCGTGGAATTGATAAAGTTATTCGGTTTGAATATTTAGAAGCAGATTTTAATAAACTGCTTAAAGAAGTTGGTATTATTAACTATAATGAATGGATTTCTATTCCTATTAATAATCCAACCAAAGGGAAAAAAGCTTATCAAGAATATTACACAAAAAGAACCAGAAGCCTAGTTGAAAAACATCTTGTAAAAGAATTAGCAATCTTTGATTATAAATTTGAATAAAAAAACATTTTTAGTAACTCTTATTTAATTTGATTATCAATAAACTTCCCCTTTTAAATCAATTAGTTTTTCAGGTTTGAGGGTCTCTCGTTCAGTAATAATACCTGTAATTAAATTAGCAGGTGTGACATCAAAAGCAGGGTTATAATAGTCAACCCCATCAGGATAAATAACTGTATTTCCGATTTGATAAAGTTCTGAAGGATCTCGTTCTTCAATGGGAATTAAATCCCCACTTTCTAAACTAAAATCCACCGTAGAAAGGGGTGCAGCAACATAAAAAGGAATGTTGTGCATTTTAGCAATGACAGCCACTCCATAAGTGCCTATTTTGTTAGCAGCATCCCCATTAGCAGCAATTCTATCAGCCCCCACGACCACCATATCAATCATTCCTTTTTGCATACAATGGGCTGCCATATTATCACTAATTACAGTCACAGGAATGTTTTCTTGAACACACTCCCAAGCGGTTAATTTTGCCCCTTGTAAACGGGGTCTCGTTTCATCAGCATAAACCCTTTTTAATCGTTTGGCTGCCCACACAGAACGAATAACCCCTAATGCTGTACCGTAACCGGCAGTGGCTAATGCTCCTGCGTTACAATGGGTTAGAATTGTTAATTTTTTGGGGTTAGTCGGTAATATTGATAAACTATTGTGACCAATTGCTTGACAAGTTTGCAAGTCTTCTTCTTGGATTTTTTGAGCCGTTTCTAGTAAAATTTGTTTGATTTCTTCTACTGTTCCAATGGTTTCATAAGCGGTTTTTAACATTCGGGAAATTGCCCAAAAAAGATTGACCGCAGTGGGGCGAGTTTGACGTAATATTTCAGCAACTTCTTCTAATTTTTTTAAAAATATTTCTCTCTGTTTGGTTTGAATATCTCTTGCCCCTAAATACATCCCATAAGCTGCTGCTACTCCAATGGCTGGCGCACCTCTAACAATCATCGTTTTGATCGCTTTTGCCATATCTTCATAACGACTGATTTCTACAAGAGTGTATTGACTGGGTAAAGAAGTTTGATCGATTAATAAAACTTTATTATTAGACCAGACTACAGGATAAATTGTATTCATAATAGTGATTAAAATTAACCATAAATGTCTAGAAGCTATTGTGTCATATTTTAGTCCTGTTGAACAGTTAATCAGATTCATGATTTTTATTTTTAACGCTTTTTAAATTTTGTTGTTATTTATCTCTAATTTTTGTTATTTATTGTTACAGAAAGTGATTTTATTTATTTTTCAGAAATTTCCCCATACTTAGGCTAATTTTCCACAATTTTTCAACAAGAAAGAGAATAGTTTATTGTTCCTCAAACCATTGATAGACAATCTTTTCTGTTCCTTACATGATTGATAAGTAATTCAATCTGGGGAAAATATTAATGCTATTATCCTCAATTTGAGTCAAATTACGGACTTGATTTTTGTGCTATAATGGATTAAGATAAAAAGCCCTAAAAAAATAGAAAAGATTGCCATAATATTTAAGGCAATTCATCTACCATGAGAACTTAACAAAGGATAAAAATATTACTTATCCTTAGGAAAGTTACTGAGCAAACAATATTTTCAGATATGAGCAACTCTATCAATTTTATTCCAAAAATAAATAAAAATGAAAAGAAGCGAAACGAAAATAACATCATCAATAAAGCGGTAAAAACCAGAAGAAAAAACAATCAAAAAAGAAGTATTGTTGATGAAATTCGTGAACGTCGCCCAGTGCCGAACCCTTGGCGTGTAGGAGAAGTTGCCCAAATTATTATTAAAGGTAATCCCGAACTTAAAGGAAGAAGTGGTCAGTGGTGTATTATTGTAGAAGTGTTAAATTTTTCCTGTTTAGTAAAAACCTGGGATGGTATTATTCAAGTAAAAATTGAAAATTTAAAAGATGTTTATTACTCATCAAAGCAGCAACAAGAAATAAAAAAAATTAGCGATCGCCTTGCTCAAATCCCTCAAAATCAGCTAGAAGATTCAGTTAAAACATTTTTAGAACAATTGGGGAAAATTGATCGTCCCTTTTTAACTCATCTAGAAGAGAAAATCTTAACACTAATAGAGACAGAAACTTTTAGTTAAAGCAGACAAAAATAGGGAGTTTTTGGAGATAAGGGAGCAGGGGGAGCAGAGGGAGACTATTCTTACTTCCCACCCTTCCCACACTTCCCACACTTCCCACACTTCCCACCCTTCCCACACTTCCCACACTTCCCACCCTTCCCACCCTTCCCACACTTCCCACCCTTCCCACACTTCCCACCCTTCCCACACTCCCCTCTCTTCCCACACTTCCCACACTTCCCACTCTTCCCACACTTCCCACACTTCCCACTCTTCCCACACTCCCCGTCACCCCATCATCCCTTCACCCTCTCAGGAACCTCTCAGATAATCCAATAGATTCTTATGATTAACTCATAATATAGTCACAAGAGTCTCAGGTTGCTCCACCATACTTGAAACTGTCAGAGGAAATTCAAGGAATCATGCAATGCTAGAGAACTGTTTACTGATCTGTTATCTTGTTTCGATGGTTATCTTAGTCCTTTATGTAGTGGGTTGGATAGAAAAACACAACTCCTTCTATCTCGATTAATGATAGTTGATGGTAAAATCAGGAACGGAAACGATTGAGTAACCATCAATGGGATTTGGTTACTGTCATGATCGACATCTAGAGAATTTTATGACTGTTACCCCATGTAAATCTCAACCTAGTTTAGCTTCCCGTGTAATCAATGGGATCTTATCCGTTAAACCCCTAGCTAAACTAGCAAAATATCAAGCTCGCAACATGATTATCAACCGGGCAGAAAAAATAGGGGTTCCCTGGCGAGACAATGTCCGTCAACTAAGTAACCATAATTGGCAAGAAGAACTCCCCAAAGTTGAAAATCCAAACCTAGTGTACCCTGATTATTATGTTTGCTCCTTTCACGGTTATGAAACGGGTAATTTAAGTTGGAAATCTGCCCTAGAAGTAGAATCTGCTGCTTATGCCGTTCATGCTAATATTTGGCCAGGGGCAGGGGTGAATGGCGATCCCCGTTTACGGCACAATTATCACGAAATTCTCACACAACAATTGGCCTTAACCCCCCAAAGGATCTTAGACATAGGCTGTAGTGTGGGGATGAGTACCTTTCCCCTACAAGAAATGTACCCCGATGCCAAAGTAACTGGATTGGACTTATCAGCCTATCATTTAGCCGTTGCTCAATACCGCACAGAACAACGAAACTTAGACATTGACTGGATACACGGAGCAGCAGAAGCTACGAACTTATCGGCAACCTCCTTTGATTTAGTATCCGCCTTTCTGTTGTACCATGAACTGCCCCAAACAGCAGCGATCGCCATCTTTAAAGAAGCCCGTCGCCTTCTCAAACCTGGGGGATACTTTACCATGATGGACATGAACCCCCGCGCCGAAGCTTACAAAAAAATGCCCCCCTACATTTTAACGTTGCTCAAAAGCACCGAACCCTATTTGGATCAATATTTCGCCTTAGATGTAGAAACAGCCCTAATAGAAGCAGGGTTTGAGGCTCCAAAAATAACCCCCATTAGTCCCCGTCATCGGGCGATCGTTGCTAAGGTCTGCCAATGAACCATTGAATGTTAACAGATATGAGGCAATTAACCTTATGATTGCCAAACTCTTGTAAAATAAATCTTGACTTTCTAAGCTCTAAACGCCTTTCATGATTTCTAGTAACGATTTTCGGACTGGTACCACCATTGAATTAGATGGTTCAGTATGGCGCGTCGTCGAATTTCTCCACGTTAAACCAGGGAAAGGTTCTGCCTTTGTACGAACCAAGTTAAAAAATGCTCAAACCGGTAGCGTGGTGGAACGAACGTTTCGTGCTGGAGAAACCGTTCCCCAGGCCAATTTAGAAAAACGCACCATGCAACATACGTATAAAGAAGGGGAACAATACGTTTTCATGGATATGGAAACCTATGAAGAAGTGCGTTTAAACCCTGATCAAATGGGAACAACGGTCAACTACATCAAAGAAGAAATGGAAGCGGACGTTCTTTTTTGGAACGAGACAGTCTTAGAGGTACAATTGCCCACTTCGGTTATTTTAGAAGTAACCGACACCGATCCAGGGGTTAAAGGGGATACCGCCACAGGGGGAACCAAACCTGCTATTGTGGAAACCGGGGCGCAAGTGATGGTACCTCTGTTTATTTCCATCGGGGAAAAAATTAAAGTAGATACCCGTGATGGTTCCTATTTAGGACGAGAAACTTAAAGCCTAAACGGTTGTCCCCACTGAGACAACCTCCTTTGATCAATGATTATGGGATAGATAATCTGTGTCAATTAATTTTAACGACCTGCGAGACTTATTAGGGGCGATCGCTCACACTGATATCGCCGAAGTTAGCCTAAAAACAGAAACGTTTGAGTTAAATGTGCGTCGAGACACAAAAACCAATACTCAATCGTCCCCATTCATCGCCCCAACAACAACAACGGTAGTTACCCCTTCGGTTCCTGCCACATCTGCCCCACCCAGCGAACCCCCTCCATCTCCCACAGAAAAAAAATGGGTAGCCATTACATCTCCGATGGTGGGTACCTTTTATCGCGCCCCTGCCCCCGATGAACCCCCGTTTATCGAAGTGGGCGATCGCGTCAGTAATACCCAAACGGTCTGTATTATTGAAGCAATGAAATTAATGAACGAAATTGAAGCCGAAGTCACTGGAGAAGTGATGGAAATTGTGGTAGCCAATGGGGAACCCGTAGAATATGGTCAAACCTTAATGTGGGTGAATCCCAGTTAAGATTCAAAAACAAAAGGAAAGATTACAAAATCCCCAAATCCACATCTTAGGGCTTATAGATTATATAATGGAGAGTTTGTAAAAAAATTAGGAGACAGCCTCATGGCTCGGATGTATTACGATGCAGATGCCAACCTTGATTTATTAGCGGATAAAACCGTGGCGATCATTGGCTATGGTTCTCAAGGTCATGCCCACGCCCTCAATTTAAAAGATAGTGGCATCAATGTGGTAGTGGGGCTGTATCCAGGCAGTAAATCACGACAAAAGGCTGAAGATGCAGGGTTAAAAGTGCTGAATGTAGGTGATGCTGCCAGTGCTGCCGATTGGATCATGATTTTGCTGCCGGATGAGGTTCAAAAAACGGTTTACAAAGAGGAAATTGAACCGAATTTAAGAGAGGGAAAGGTGTTATGCTTTGCTCATGGCTTTAACATTCACTTTGGTCAAATTGTTCCCCCTGAAACCGTAGATGTGGTAATGATTGCTCCGAAAGGACCGGGCCATTTAGTGCGCCGTACTTATGAGCAAGGAGAAGGCGTTCCCTGTTTATTTGCCGTTTATCAAGATGCCAGTGAACAAGCCCGCGATCGCGCCATGGCTTATGCCAAAGGAATCGGAGGAACCCGTGCAGGTATTCTCGAAACCAGCTTTAGAGAAGAAACAGAAACGGATCTGTTTGGAGAACAGGTGGTACTCTGTGGAGGACTTTCAGCCCTGATTAAATCCGGATTTGAAACTTTAGTAGCCGCAGGATATCAACCAGAATTAGCCTATTTTGAATGCCTCCACGAAGTCAAATTAATTGTGGATTTGATTGTAGAAGGAGGACTGGCGAAAATGCGTGATAGTATTTCCAATACCGCAGAATATGGAGACTTAACCCGAGGTCCTCGTATCGTTACCGATGAAACTCGCGCCGAAATGAAACAAATTCTTAGAGAGATTCAATCCGGTCAATTTGCACGGGAATTTGTCTTAGAAAATCAATCCGGTAAACCAGGGTTTACGGCCATGCGTCGTCAAGAAGCGGAACATCCCATTGAAGAAGTGGGCAAAGATTTACGGGCTATGTTTAGTTGGTTGAAAGATCAGTAAAGCAGGAGTGGGAAGAGAGGGAGATGGGGGGACTGGGAGTCTTTGGAGACGGGAGAGACTTGGGAGACTGGGGGCGCGCCGAAGAGAAAAATATCAATATTCTTTCTAGTCTCCCCACACACCCCACCCTTCCCACACTCCCCTCTCTTCCCACACTCACTGTGCCATTAGGTATCAACGATCAGGCTTTTTTTTGAATTTGTAAGCAAAGGAATACATCGTCAAACGTAATCCCAAAATTATTCTCATACTTGAAGATATTAAAGCTGAAAATATAAGTATTTCTATTAGCTGTATTACTTATTTTGAGATAAGAAGGGGATTATTAGCAGTTAATTCACCCAAGCAAAAACAAAGATTTGAATAATTTTGTCAAGAAAATAAAATTATTCTATTAGATGAATTAGCTATCTTAGAAAAAGCAGCAGAAATTCATGCTAATTTAAGATTAAGAGGATTACCTATACAAACCGAAGATATTTTAATTGCTGCGATTGCCATTATTAAAGAGTTAACTGTTGTTTCCAATGATAGTGATTTTTTGAGAATAGAAGGATTAAGTTTAGAAAACTGGACACAATAATAAATGAATGTTTAATTAAATAATAACCTATCATCTCTATGACAACGATAGAATAATTCCCATTACTAAAAATCCTTAATATTCTCTAAATAAATCCCCACAAACCTGTAAGATTATTTTAATACTTGCCGTTATGTAAAATAGGAATAACTCACACATGACAGTTGCCAGCGCAATCCCCGCATTTTGTCAAGGAATTCAACATTTTGGTGAAAACTTACCTAACCATGAACAATACAGTACAGAAGCAGCCATAAAATCTGGAAATAAAGCTATTTCCTCCTCTAACGACCCAAATGCCGTCTTTCAAACCCTCTTAGCAGCCGACGCATTACGTTACTTAACCTTACAAACCACTGCAACCAAGCAGTCAGGCCATCCTGGCGGATTTGCAAGTATCGCTGACGCCATTGCAGCTTTAGTGATGCTAGGTCATAAGAACATTATTACCGAAGTGGGTCATCACGCGCCAGGGTTTTACAGTAATATGTTTTTAGACCGTTCCCTGGAAGACATGGGTATCACCACCGTAGAACAGATGGGGGAACGGTTTAGGGAGATGCACGGACTTTTAGGCCATCTTTCTGGACAAATACCTGGACTTCTCAACCCA
Organism: Crocosphaera sp.; assembly: GCA_030064955.1. Taxonomy (GTDB): domain Bacteria; phylum Cyanobacteriota; class Cyanobacteriia; order Cyanobacteriales; family Microcystaceae; genus Crocosphaera. The sequence goes on along the minus strand of JASJDW010000006.1, from coordinate 19,602 downwards.
GCAGGACCCTTAGGACAAGGACAACATTTTGCCATGGCCGGGGCTAAATTACATCCTGGGACACTATTTCCTGTAACCATTGGGGATGGTGGGTTAGGAGAACCCTATATTATGAGTAGCTTTGCCCACTTTAATACTTCTTTCCCACAAGTAACTAATTTCTTACCCATCCTGGTATGGAACGGTTATTCCCAGGAACATCACAGTATGGTTTCCACCAAAACCAACGAAGAAATGATTGCTTATTGGCAAGGAAATGGCTTCAAAGAGGTGATTTTAGTCAACGCCAAAGACTACGATGATAGCAACCAAGAAGGGGAATATGTGGATAGTACCCAGTTCTCTTTAGCCAAACGGTTAGCCTTTACTCAAGCTATTTTAGAAGCAACCGATAAAGCTGCCAAGTCTGCTTTAAACGGGACATTGACCGTTCTTATCGTTAAACAACTCAAAGGGGCCGGAGTTCACAAACGGGGCGCAAAATCTCATAATTTATATCCTGGGGATAGTTTGGAAAAAGATTACATCGTTAACGCTTTAAAAGAAAGAGCTTTATCTCCTGAAGCTTGGCAAGTCGTTCGCACCAACTTTGAACGATCGGCCGGTGGACCTGCATCCCATCAGGTGGTCACAGAAAAAGTATTACCTTTGCCAGAGTTAGGAGCGTTACCCTTAACCGAATATGAAGTGCATGGGGAGAAAAAAGTTGCCACGACTGCTATGGGTGAGTTAGTAGTCCATGTGGGACAAAAAGACCCTAACTTTGTAGTGGCTAATGCTGACGGCAATGCAGCCTCTGGCATTAATAATATCAATATTGGTTTAAAAATTGTTCATCCTACGGTTGATGACCTTTATTTTCAAGGACCAGGAGGACAGGTGTATGAACCCTTAAGCGAAGATGCTTGCGCCGGGTTGGCTGCGGGTTTAGCTTTATTTGGGGCCAGAACCTTATGGTGTTCCTATGAGTCTTTTGCTATCAATGGTTTACCCATCTGGCAAACCGTTACCCAAGCCATGGCTGAGTTACGTCGTCCCACTCCTTCTACCATTACTTTATTCACTGCCGGTGCATTGGAACAAGGCCGTAACGGTTGGACCCATCAACGACCCGAAATTGAAAATTATTTTGCTGGAATGATGAGAAATGGTAATATTTTTCCTCTATTTCCTTGTGATGCCAATAGCATTCAAGTTTGTTATGAATGGGCAGTTAAAACCAGGAATAAAGGGATAACCATTACTGCGAGTAAATCACCGTTACCTATCAGAACAACTTTAGAACAAACCCGTCAAGCCCTGCAAGATGGGGGCATCATTTTACATGAAAGTGAAGGGACAAAAAAAGTTGTATTTGCTGTCGTTGGAGACATGACTTTAATTCCTGTGTTTGATGCAGCTTTACACTTAGAAAATGAGGGTATTGGGGTAAAAATTGTTTCCGTTATTAGTCCCCGTCGTTTATATCGTCCCAATGATGTTGCTTGGGAAACTTGTAGCGAAAAAGATAGTCATTTCTTGGATGATGAAGGGTTTGAAAAACTGTTCGGTGGTGACGCTTTAATTGGAGTAACAGGTGGGACTTCTGCTATGTTAGAACCAGTTATGTTACGGAGTAATAGTAAGCGTGATACTTTTGCTTGGAAACGAGGAGAAACGGCATCTAGTGCAGGGCAAATTATGGAATTTAATGGCTTAACCGCAGAGGCTTTAAGTAAGCGTGCTAGCGAGTTATTAAACTAATATATAGGGTGGGCAATGCCCACCTTACCCACTATGAAATTATGGATGATTATCAACCTTTAATCAAATTAACCCAGCAGAGGTATCTTCTTCAGCCAATATTTGTCAAACAGAAGAATCGAAGGATTTTTCTATTAAAATATCAATTTATCTTTTTGTAGCTTCATTACTTGTTAGTGAATTTTGTAAATTAGTTTCAGCTTGCAGTAAATGAATTATCCGATGATCTTTTTCTTTTCTCTACTGTTTCAATCTTTTCTAATAATTTATTAGTTTGTTGATTTTAATATTTCTTAAAGAAAGATGATATCCTCAAGGATGTGGCTATATAAACAAGGCTAGTCTTCACGGTTAATATGTTGATAGGATCTAAGCTGCCTCCGCAGCTTTAGTTTATGTAACTTCAGGTTTCAACCTGCTAATTTTTTAACCCATATCCTCAAGGATAAGGCTACACAAACAAAGCCCGTCTTCACGGGCTAATGTATTGATAGGAGCTAAACTGCGGAGGCAGTTTTTGTTCATGTAACTTCAGGTTTCAACCTGTAAGTTAAGAAATGTAACTCACTCTTAAAAGATTATCCTAATCAGGGTACTTTATCAGCGAAGAATTAACCTTTAAAATGCAGCGAAACTTTACCCAACTATATCTTCATTGTGTCTGGGGAACCTGGGATAGATTACCGTTAATAACCCCTGATATTCAAGAGATTATTTATGCCGCTATTATCAGACAATGTAGACAACTTAAATGTACCGTAATTGCTATTGGTGGTGTTCCCGATCATGTTCACCTCTTAACCAGTTTTGTTCCAACCTTAACAGTTTCTAAACTAATTGGTGAAGCAAAAGGTAGTTCATCTCATTTGATTACCCATGAAATTCGACCCAATGAATTTTTTAAATGGCAAGGAGGATATGGCGTATTTACTGTCAGTCATCAAAACTTAGAACAAGTGGCTAATTACATTAAAAATCAACCTCAACATCATCAACAAAAAAAATTGATTTCTGATTGGGAAATTAAATAACTATACACTGTTGCAAAGTAGCGATCGCCTTATCCTCTCTCACTCCTCAGACATATCCAAACTCTGCTAAACTGAAAAAAAACTCTAGTGCTAGGGTAATAAGATGGAAAATACGATAGAGTATGTGGGAACAGTAAAAGCTGCATCTCTCCTCAAAATATGTCCCCAACGAGTCCGCCAACTGTTAGCTGAGGGGAGAATCAAAGGAGCCTTTAAAGAAGGACGCTTCTGGAAAATTCCTTTATACAAAGGGATACCGAAGATTATTCCTGGAAGTAGAGGGCCAAAAGGAACCTGGCGCAAACGTCCTCAAACCATGCCAACTCGAATTCATGTCAACGGCGATCGCATCAGAGCAAATATTAATCAAGACTCTCTCGAGCCTGTCATCATGATTCGTCAAGGTTCTAAGCATATCACCTACTGTGATGAAGTCAAGATTAACGGCCCCTGTAAGCTTACCTATTCTCCTCATCAATCCATTCCAGGGGGTGCTAGGGTGTGGATTGAAGTTGATCACGATGTCCCCATCATTCCCCTAAAATTTGCTACTCAATCTTAATTTCATAAATAAAAAAGTTATCTATCTACGCCGTGATTTGGCAATTTGCCAACTGAGAAAAATCACAGGAATCATTCCTACTAATACAATGGCTAATGCAGGGGCAGCAGCATCCGATAATCGTTCATCAGACGCATATTGATAAACCCTAATGGCTAGGGTATCAAAATTAAAGGGACGAATGACTAATGTAGCGGGTAATTCTTTCATAACATCCACAAAAACTAACATAATTGCGGTTAGCATTCCCCCCGTCATCAAAGGAGTATGAATTTTAAGTAAAATCTTGCTAGGATTTGACCCTAAACTTCTAGCTGCATCATCTAAACTCGGTTTAATTTTCCCTAAACTGGATTCAACCGCACCAAAAGCAACGGGTAAAAATCTCACCAAATAAGCGTAAATTAATGCCAAAATAGTACCACTAATTAATAAGCCTATTTCAAGATTAAAAGTCTGTTCTATCGTATCAGCGATCGCATTATCTAATCGTCCCACAGGAATTAATATCCCCACAGCAATAACTGATCCTGGAATAGCATAACCTAAAGCAGCAATTCTAACACTAGCATTCATCAAAAAATTATCCTGCAATCGTTTACCATAAGCCATAATTAAGGACAAAATCAAAGCTGCGATCGCTGTGATCACTGAAACCATTAAACTATGATTAGCTAACTTTAAAAAGTTATTTTCTAACGCCGTTTCAGCATTGGTAATTACTAAGTCAACTAAGTAGAGAGAAGGAGCTAAAAATCCTCCGAAAAAAGGTACAAAACAAACAAACCAAGCTAAAATAGCCTGCCAAAATGTTAATTTATAGCGAGGAACATGGGTTTGAGGGCTACTATTTTGGTAATAACGAGCTTGACGACGTGACCATAATTCTAAAATAATTAATGTAAAAATAAATAACATCAAAAAAGCTGCTAACTGCGCTGCTGCTTGTCTTTCTCCTAAACCAAACCAAGTGTCATAAATTCCGGTTGTAAACGTATTGACTCCAAAATATTTAACTGTTCCAAAATCGTTTAAAGTTTCCATCAACGCTAAAGCTAATCCTGCCATAATAGCAGGCCGTGCTAAAGGGAGAGCAACTTTAAAAAAGCTTTGCCAAGGATTAGATCCCAAAGAACGACTAGCTTCCAAAGTACAAATTGACTGTTCTAAAAAAGCGGTTCTTGCTAATAGATAAACATAGGGATAAAGGACCAGAATTAACATCATAATAGCTCCCCATAAAGAACGAATATCAGGGAACCAATAATCATTAACACTTTGCCATCCGAACCAAGAACGAAGGGTGATTTGAACAGGACCATAATAGTCCAACATATTAGTATAAGTATAGGCTAATAAATAAGCCGGAGCAGACAAGGGTAGTAACAATAACCACTCAAACCAATCACATCCCCAAAAGCGACAAAGGGTAACCAACCATGCTGTTGCTACCCCAATCATTAAAACACCTATTCCTACCCCAAGCATAAGTAATAAAGAGTTAGTGATATAACTGGTTAATACGGTTTCTGCTAAGTGTTTCCATACGCTTCCTGCATCAATAAAAATACTACTCACAATAAATAAAATGGGTGTAGCAATTAAAGCAGCAACTATCATGACGATAGCTGTCCAACTTTGAGATGTTAGAGAATTCATTAAAGAATTAAAATCAGGAAACATGGGGTTATATTTAACCATAATTTGGTTTTAAATATGGAGATTAGATTTAGAATCTATTAGTTAACCAGTTAATTAAGCCTCTTTGGTTTAATTAACCCTATCATACCTTAAACCCTACCAATAATTTCCTAATTCCCTTAAATAAAGTGATGCAGAATACTCATTTTCAGGTACAATCAAAGTAAAAGCGTTCGTTTAAAATAATGATGAAAGACTTACCTGTTCTTAATACTGATACAATTAACGCTATTCTTAACGAAGAAATAGACGATGAAACCGTTAATCAAATGGTATGGTATTATTTGGGGTACCGTTATAATGAAAGTAGTCAAACTTGGGATACTTCTCAAGTAGAAGGGTCTTGGAAAGAAGAGTATCCTCAACCACCAAACTTTATTGAAAATCGTCCTCCTACAGTAAAATTGACTCGTTCTATTCCTAAAGAAAATAAACAATTACTTAAAGAAAAATTGGGATTTAAAGGGTATAAAATAGGTACTTTTGATCCTAGAGATACTCGTCGAGCGACTATGGCTAACTGGTTATTAAGTTATTTAGTTATGAACTCATCAAAATCCTAAAAATTTTAGTCCTAACCAAGCCAATAAAATAGCAACTGTAGCCCCAATTAATGTATTAATAATATTAACAATTTCATTGGTCATCCATTCTAATTGTTCTTGCAGCGTTGCTCCAATTAAACTTTCTAAATTAGTAGCAATAAAAGCTGCAATGATACAATAAAAAATGCCCATTATATTAACTAATCCTACCAGATAGCCGATCAAAGCAATGATTGCAGAGGCTATAATACCTGCCAGGGTTCCTTCTAAACTGATAGCCCCTTCTGTTCCTGGAGAAACAGATTTTAAATTAGTAATTAAAAAAGTGCGTTTTCCATAAGCTTTACCAACTTCGGATGCAGTGGTATCTGATAATTTAGTGCTAAAACTAGCCAGATAACCTAATAATAATAATTGCGTCCAAGGAGCGTCAACCAATAGGGTTCCTAAGGCACAAAAGGTAGCAATTAAGGCCGAACCCCAAACATTTTCTGGACCACGCATTCCTGAGCGTTTTTCGGCAATTCCGGCTGATTCTTTTTCTGCCATACCAATTTTAGTGACCGCTGAACCGACTAAGAAGTAAAACATGACAACAGCGTAGCCTTGCCAACTTAATGTTCCCCAAATAATCACCCCTAAAATCCAAGCATTGATATAACCGTTACGAGTTAATAACTTTTTGGGAACAAGAAAAGCAAAAATGATTAAGATACTGTTAACAATAAGGGCAATAATCCAAGAATTCGTTAAATATAATTCCATCATAATCTTTAATTGACTCCTGTTTATCGTTTAATTATTTTGACTTCGTTTAGCTAATAAAGCAGTACCATAAGCTGCTTCCGTTTGGGGAGAAATATGGACAGGTACTTGCAAATAGTGCTGTCTTATCTTAGCCCAAGTTTCGTTTTTTGCGCCTCCTCCAGCCGTATAAATCTGAGTCACAGGGGTTGCACCTAATGCTTGCAGTTTTTTGTATCCTAATGCTTCAATTTTAGCCATACTTTCTAGTAAACCTTGTAAAAATTCTACCTTATTATCAGGTCTTGGCTCAAGTTGAGGGGCTAATGTAGGATTATTAATAGGAAATCTTTCTCCAGGTTTTAAGAGAGGATAATAGTCTAATTTTGTTCGTTTACTAATGTTTATTTTTTGACTAATTGTTTTTAATTCTTCATTGGTAAAAAAATGTTTTAAAACTGCACCACCTGTATTTGAAGCACCCCCTGTTAACCATAAATTTCCTAGACGATGACTATAAATTCCTGACCCAATATCTTCAACACGATGGTAACTTAATAATTTCAAAACTATGGTTGAACCTAAAGAAGTTACCCCTTCTCCTGGATGGTTGATACCACTGGCTAAAAAAGCAGCAATACTATCCGTTGTTCCTGTACAAACTTGACAATGTTTAGGAAAATTAAACCGTTGAATTATATCATCACTAACTGTGTTTATAGGAGTTCCTGGAGGTAAAACTGTAGGTAACACAGAATTAATCGGCAACGCTTTTAACCAGTCAGGATAACATAAATTTTCCAGATCGTAACCCAGTTTTAAAGCATTATGATAATCACTAATTCCCAGTTTTCCATGTAATAAAAAGCCTAGCCAGTCGGCTTGATGTAAGAAATAATAATCTGGTTGTATTTTGTTAGTTTGATACCACCATAAAAGCTTAACTAAACTAGAAGTTGAACTATTAACAAGATGCTCATTCGGAATCATTGTTTTAAAATTATCTAAAACTGTTATATCTCGTGACTCATGATATAGAATAGGTTTTTCAATTGGTATTCCTTCACTATTACATAATAAAACAGTGGAAGAGGTTCCATTAATAGAAACTGCTTCAATTTTTTTTCTAATATCTATTGATATTTTCTCTAAAAGAAGACAAAGAGTATTTTTCCACTGATTGGCTAAATTGTTACTGTTTTGCTGACTAAATAAGTAGTTAACTTGGGTGATAATTTCTTCATTTTCGTTAATAACAATCCCTCTTGCCCCTGATGTTCCAAAATCAATCCCTAAAAATAACATAATTAAATCAACCGAGGACGTAACTTATAGTAGCGATAATTTTGATAATCTGCCAGAATTTTATCATGATCAAAGCAAAGATTTTTCGGTAATTCCCAAAGATCAAAAACTCGCACATTTTTAGCATCATCTGCTGCTTGAGGTTGTCCTGTTGCTGTAGCAATAAAAACAAGACTAATGGTATGTTTACGCTGATCCCGATTTGGATTAGAATAAACCTGAAATTGTTCAATTAAATTAACCGATAAATTAACTTCTTCTTTTGCTTCTCGGTAAGCTGCATTTTCCACTGTTTCTCCGTAGTCCACAAACCCCCCTGGTAACGCCCATCCATAAGGAATATTTTTACGTTCAATTAAAATAATAGGTCGGTTGGGTTGATCAATCAATTCGATGATAATATCAACCGTAGGAACTGGGTTACGAAATGTCATAATTTTGGCTCGTTGAACTATGATTACTATACAATAAAAATGAATAAGACAAAACAACAACATCAAGAACAATCTCCCCAAGACTAAAATAATGAACAGTCTCGAACAATCTTCTGATCTTCAAATTGAAAACTTTAATAAACTGCAAGATAAACTAAGACAATATTGGCAGGGAAAGGACTTATTTGAGCAAGATGGTTATGATATTTTAGTTGTCCCTTCTTTTAGTATTGATCAACGAGTGGGTCAAAAAGTAGCAGGGTTTCTTCACTACGAAGAACGTCTTTTATTTTCATTAATTCGTTTACGAAATCCTAAAACAAGATTAATTTACGTCACGGGACAGCCTTTATCTCCCATGATTATTGAATATTACTTACAATTATTACCTGGAATTCCTTTTTCCCATGCCCGCGATCGCCTACTTTTGTTAACAACCTATGACAATTCTTTTAAACCTCTAACTCAAAAAATTTTAGAACGACCTCGTCTTGTAGAAAAAATTCGTCGCGCTTTACGTCCCGATAAATCTTATATGGTGTGTTTTAATGCAACGCACTTAGAACAAAAACTATCTTTAAAATTAAATGTTCCCCTCTTTGCAGCGTCACCTCAACTGAGTTATTGGGGGTCAAAAAGTGGCAGTCGAGAAATTTTTTCAGAATGTTCAATCTCTCATCCTGACGGAAGCCATTTAGTGAATAATACTGATGATTTAGTTGTAGAAATTCATAATCTTTGGTCTAGAAATCCTTATTTACGCCGTATTGTAGTTAAACTAAATGAAGGGTTTTCAGGAGAAGGTAATGCAGTATTAGATTTAGATACTATCAAAAAAAAAGTCCCAAATATATCCAATAATACTGAAAGAAAAAACATTATTTTAAATAGCTTAAAAGACTTAAGTTTTCAAGCAAAAGACGAAACCTGGGATAACTTTTCCAGTCGAATTCCCGAATTAGGAGCAATTGTTGAAGCTTTTATAGAAGGAAAAGACAAACGTTCTCCTAGTGTTCAAGGTTATATTACACCTAATGGAGAAGTTAGCATTGTTTCAACTCATGATCAAATTTTAGGAGGACCAGACGGACAAATTTATTTAGGATGTCGTTTTCCTGCGGACCAAGCTTATCGTCAAAAACTCCAAGAGTTAGGGTTAAAAGTTGGACAAGCATTGGCAAAAAAAGGAGCAATGGAAAGGTATGGTGTCGATTTTTTAGCGGTTCGTAATTCTTCTGAAGCAGGTGAAATATGGGAGATTCAAGCCATTGAAATTAACTTAAGAAAAGGAGGCACAACCCATCCTTTTATGACCTTAAAATTATTAACTAATGGTAGTTATGAGCAAAGCACAGGATTGTTTTATACTCAACATAATCACGCTAAATATTATATTGCCTCTGATAATTTACAAAAACAACAGTATTGTGGTTTACTTCCCGATGATTTAATGGATATTGTTGCTAAACATCGCTTACATTTTGACAGTAGTAATAAAACAGGAACAGTTTTTCATTTAATGGGAGCATTATCAGAATTTGGAAAATTAGGGTTAACTTGTATTGGTAATTCCTTAGAAGAAGCTGAAGAAATTTATCAAGAAGTTGAAAGAGTATTAGATTTAGAGTCAGAAATAGTAATTGAGCAAAATAGTGAAACAATTATGCCTAATTTACCGATTGTTTGGACATTATAGGTTAATATATAGCAGTTCCCATACTGGTGAGGTACAAAGTTTTTTAGTTTTAGAAGTTCCACAGCGAAGCTCCGGCTAAGCGCGAGCAGAAGTTCCTAAACGAAGTTCCGGCTCTATCGCACAGGAGTTCAGAAGTTGAAGATAAAAAAACTGTTCCTCGTTCCCTCTTTCCCGTTGTTTATAGCAGTTTTCATATCAATAGACTAACCAAAAAAATAAAAATTTCCCCTACACTCCCCACACCTCCCACACTCCCCACACTCAACTAACTAAAATCTTGATACACCCAATTGAAAACCGCTATTACCTTCACCAAATGACTTTTTCAGCAACCCCCTAGGTGAAAATTGCAGAAAATTGATATAACTTGTAGGAGTACGTTCACTGGTTAAATTGAATTCATCTTGCTATCTGAGTCAGGTTCATTCATTAAAACTTTCCTCTCCTTGGGCTATCCTATCAGTTGGATTATCCTCTATCTAGGGGGGATTATTGGCTTAGCCGAAGTTTTAAACCGTTTACGGGGGACAGATGCAGAATTTACTCGAAAAATCGTTCATATTGGCTCAGGAAACGTCGTTTTAATTGCTTGGTGGTTACAATTACCCCCTTGGGTATTAATCGGTGCTTCCTTTATTGCCAGTATTATCGCCCTAATATCTTACTTTTTGCCCATTTTACCCAGTATTAACAGTGTAGGGCGTAAAAGCTTAGGAACTTTTTTTTATGCTCTGAGTATTGGAATTTTAACCCAGTGGTTTTGGGCAACAGGACACCCTCAATACTTAGTCATCGGTATTTTGGTTATGGCTTGGGGAGATGGCATGGCTGCTATTATCGGGCAAAAGTTTGGACAACATTCCTATGAAGTATTGGGGGTTAAGAAAAGTTGGGAAGGTTCATTGACCATGATGGGAGTCAGTTTTTTTGTTACCAGTGTTATCCTTTTATGGGTAGGTGTACCTATCTGGATAGTAGGCATGGTTTCTTTAATAGTTGCTATGGCCGCTATGGGGTTAGAAGCCTTTTCTAAGTTAGGAATTGATAATTTAACAGTTCCTCTCGGTAGTGCGGTTCTCGCCTTTTACTTGATTCATAGATTATTGTAGTTATCAAGAACAACTATGAGCTTTTCAATTTCTGTCAAACAAAATCAGTATATTACTTACATTCTCTCTGATGAAAGTGCCTTATCTCGTCTGGAGGTTGTTCCCGAAAGAGGGGGAATTATTACTCGTTGGTCCATTGAAGGACAAGAAATTTTCTACTTAGATGAGGAAAGATTTACTAACCCTGAATTAACAGTGAGGGGAGGGGTTCCCATTCTCTTTCCTATTTGTGGCGATTTACCTGATAACGTTTATGTTTATGAAAATCAAACCTACCATTTAAGACAACATGGGTTTGCCAGAAATTTACCTTGGGAAGTTATTGAACAATCTACCGACTCTTGTTGTAAGATTACTCTCAGCTTGAGCAGTAACGAAGAAACTTTAAAAATGTATCCCTTTGAGTTCGAGTTAAAGTTTATCTACGAATTACAGGGAAAAACCTTAAAAATTTATCAAGAGTATATCAATAAATCCGATAAAGTGATGCCATTTTCTTTTGGCTTTCATCCCTATTTTTTAGTGAAACAAAAAGACCAACTGGCGTTAGATATTCCAGCATCCAGCTATCAAGTCAAAGATACCAAAGAAATTGCTCCCTATGATGGTAATTTTGATTTTAGTGAGGACGAAATCGATGTCGCCCTCAAATCCTTGAAAAGCTCTTCTGCCAGCATTACAGACCCTTCTAGAAACCTCAAGATTAACCTCGAATGGTCAGAACAGTATTCTACTATTGTCTTCTGGACTCTCAAAGACAAAGAATATGTCTGCTTAGAACCCTGGAGTGCGCCCCGTAACGCCATCAGCACAGGAGAAAACCTCATTGAACTCGAACCGGGTGCAACCTGTGAAGCCATGTTTAAAATACATATTACTGCCCTTTAAACTGACCCCTTGCTTTTACTAGAAAGCTATGCTATATTAGTGAATCGTGTGCAGAACACACAACGGGTCGCTAGCTCAGCGGTAGAGCACTCGGCTTTTAACCGATTGGTCTTGGGTTCGAATCCCAGGCGACCCATTTTTACCCAAGATGTTGCCTGGAAAGGTATTGTGACTTTACGCATAACTTTGCCGTGCTGGTAGGCTTATGGTTCAAAATAAACGTGGCAAGATTATGGTTCAAGCAGATTACTTCTGAAGTCCGATTCTTTGTCTAGCTCTACTCAAAGCATTCCTGACCTCTTTGTTACGAAAATTTCCTGCGTTAGACAAGTGTTTTGAAACATTGGCTTCACTAGGATAAATGCCTTGAGAATACAGTTCTAAGACTGCTTGTTCTACTTCAACACAAAACTCTTCTATCCGTTCAATATGACTATTCTTTCTATATCCTAGATAATTAGCTGAAATAGCTTGACAAAGTTCTGGGAAGTCCTTAGTTAATGTTCTTCTATGATAACCAAGTTCTCGTGCCACAGCAGACATTGATGGAGGAGGTTTAGATGGAGTGGATAGAATCTCCTCTAATGATGTTTTCGCTAGATTAGAATCAAAATTTTGTTGATTTCTGATTTTTTTTCTAGAATTGGTTAATTTTATCTTATCAAAGATAGTTTTTGTTTCAATATTGTCCTTTAACACTCATCTCTAACAGTGACACGCAAATCCATTAACGCAACCCAGGATTGTGTTGAACCAAACTCATAAACTCCTGACGGGTTTTAGCATCATTGGCAAATTCCCCTCTAAGCGCACTGGTGGAAGTCCAAGAACCTGGTTTTTGCACCCCTCGCATTACCATACACATATGAGTTGCCTCTACAACCACGGCCACCCCTTTCGGTTGTAGTAAACCTTGTAGTGCATCTGCAATCTGTGCGGTTAATCTTTCCTGTACCTGTAAACGTCGTCCGTACATTTCACAAATACGAGCAATTTTTGAGAGTCCAATAACCTTACCATCGGGAATATAAGCCACATGAGCGCGGCCGAGAATGGGTAAGATATGATGTTCACAGGAACTAAATAAATCAATATCACGAACTAAGACCATTTCATCAGTATTTTCATGAAACACCGCTCCATTAAGCAATTCATCTAAAGATTGATGGTAGCCAGAAGTCAAAAATTTAAGAGCTTTAACCACTCGTTTTGGCGTATCTTTCAAACCTTCGCGGTCTGGATCTTCTCCTAATCCTAACAGTAAAGTTCTCACTGCTTGACGCATCTCCTCCTCAGAGACGGGAGGCTGTTGTGTCGTTGTTAATGATGGTAATTTATTATCGATTTTGTTAACTTGATTGGGTTCGGACTGAGCTAAGGTCATAATTTTGAATTAAATTAAAGGGTAACAGAAGTAGCTAAGCAGTTATTTAGCTGTTGGCGGAGTTTATCAGCATCTAAATGACGACCGATAAAGACTAGCTGGTTAGCAGGAGCATTAGACCACGGTTCAGACGTGATATCGTTGCGCTGTCCGCACAGTTGGAAAATGTGACGTAATTGGCTTCCTGCAAACCAAACAATTCCTTTGGCACGAAATACTTCTAGGGGAAGTCCTTCGTTTAAAAACTTTTGAAATTTATAGACATCAAAGGGTTTGTCGCTTTGAAAAGACATGGACATAAAACCATCTGTTTTGAGGTGATGGGAATGTTGGCTGTATTCTTGTTCAAGAAAGCTATCTGTGTTAGTTAAACCCACATCCAAGATTAACGGTAACGGGACTTGGGCGTAGTGGGTATGAATCATTCTGGGATTCTTTTTGATAGAGGCAATGTAGGTTTGTAATCTGGTTAGTTGTTCCTTGTTGGCTAAATCGGTTTTATTTAATAAGAGAATATCTCCATAGGCAATTTGTTTAAAGGCCACCTCGGTATCAAAGTGTTCTGGGGTAAAGGTTTCTGCATCAATTAAGGTAATAACTGCGTCTAAGCGGGTAAAATAACGAAAATCTGAACCCACAAACGTCAAAATAATCGGTAAAGGGTCAGCTACCCCCGTCGTTTCGATAATCAAACGATCTACTTTTTCTTTTCTGGCTAAGATTCGTTTTACGGCTTCTACCAAACCGTCATTGATGGTGCAGCAAATACAACCATTGCTCAACTCTACCATGTCATCCTCGTAGGAAACTAAAAGTTGAGCATCAATATTAATATCGCCAAACTCGTTAACCAATACTGCAACTTTGTGATCAAGGTCATTTTGCAGGATTTGATTGAGTAAGGTGGTTTTTCCACTGCCTAGAAAGCCGGTAATGATGGTGACTGGTAATCCTTGCTGGTTAATCTCTGACATGGCGAAGAGAAGCAATTAGGTTTACAAAAGTTCATTATACTATAATGATAATCGTTCTCAAAATTTTTATAATTTTTGGTTTCCCATGCTCCTAAAACTAGAGTAGGCTAGAAGAAACTCTTAACTAGAGCTTCCTTGACAAAAATCCATGACTATGTTAAGAAAATAATTTGGGTAAACTAAATTGATGGTGAATATCTGGCTTGACTAAGCATTCATTAAGCTGTTGTTTAATTAATGACTTATTCAAATTACGTCCTATTAAGACAAGTTCATTTTTTGGATGAGTTGTCCAATCATCGGCTTGGAGATCGTAGCGAGGTCCACTCAGTTGAAAAATATGTCGGGCGGGACTTTCTTGAAACCATAGTATACCCTTGGCACGAAATATGTTATTGGGTAATTGTTCAGATAAAAAATACTCAAATTTTTCAATTTCAAAAGGGCGATCGCTTTGAAAAGAAATAAAACTAAAGCCATCGGTTTCTAAATGATTGTTAAAAGCAGATTTGTTGCGTCTAAACTCTGAAATATCAGCTTGATAGGTATCTGTTTGAGTTAAACCAACATCTAAAATTAAAGGTAAAGGAACTCTACTGTATTCACTCTCTAAAATTCTAAATCCTGGTTTAATGTCTTTAACAAATGCTTTTAATTCAGTAATTTTATCTTGAGTTGCTAAGTCAATTTTATTTAAAATAACCATGTCAGCATATCTAATTTGTCTTAAAGCAGCATCACTATCAAAATGTTTGGCATCAAAAGCAGCAGCATCAACAACTGTAATAATAGCATCAAGGCGAGTTAAAAATTTTAACTCTGTACTAAGAAAAGTCATGATAATGGGAAAAGGATCTGCCAATCCTGTTGTTTCAATGACTAAATAATCTATTTTTTCTTCTCTTTCTAAAACTTGATAGACAGCATTAACTAAACCATCATTAATAGTGCAACAAATACAACCATTACCTAATTCTATCATATCTGATTCTACTGAAATAAGTAGTTGCTCATCAATATTAATATCCCCAAATTCATTGACTAATACTGCTATTTTCAAATTATCTTTATTTTGTAAAATTTGATTGAGTAAAGTCGTTTTGCCACTACCCAAAAAACCAGTAATTATAGTTACTGGCATTCCACTTTTCGGTAAGGATGGCAGTGCATCGGACAGGTTAAAGTTTAGACGAGTCATGGTCTTGAATTAATTTGTTTCCGTATATTTGGATAATGATTATCAATTTAGGTTATTATGATAATGATTATCATTACAATAATTTACCAGTGGTCAGCCAATTAACTCATTCTCCCTTAGAAATTGCCAACCCAGAACAACTAGAGCGTATTCGTCACACTTGCGCCCATGTCATGGCAATGGCAGTACAAATCCTATTTCCAGAGACAAAAGTTACCATTGGACCGACTACAGATACGGGTTTTTATTATGATTTCGATCGCCCACAACCGTTTGCCCCTGAAGATTTGAAAAAAATTAGCAAGCAAATGCGCTTTATTATTAAAGCTAATTTGCCGATTATTCGTGAAGAGATAACTAGGGAAGAAATTAAAGCTGAAATTGAACAGCTAGGCGAACCTTACAAACTAGAAATTTTAGATAGCATTCCTGAAGGAGAAACCATTACTCGTTACTATATCGGCAGTCCCGATGGTGGTAGATTGCCCGATGTAGGAGAAAAGCTCAAAGCTGCTTTACCAGAACCTTCCTTAATTAAACCTGTCAAAATTCCTGCTACGGTATCTTGGTGGGATCTCTGTGCCGGACCCCATATTAACTATACAGGAGAGATTAACCCCAATGCTTTCGCTTTAGAAAGCGTAGCTGGGGCATACTGGAGGGGAGATGAAACCAAAGCCCAATTACAACGAATTTATGGCACCGCTTGGGAAACCCCCGAACAATTAGACGCTTATTTACAACAACAGGAAGAAGCCAAACGCCGAGATCATCGCAAACTAGGAAAAGAGTTAAAACTGTTTAGCATTCAAGAAAATGCTGGTGGTGGTTTGGTCTTTTGGCATCCTCGCGGTGCAACAATGCGCTACATCATTGAAGATTATTGGCGTAAGGCTCATTTAGATGCAGGTTATGAACTCTTGTATACTCCCCACGTTGCTAACTTAGAGTTGTGGAAAACATCGGGACATTTTGATTTTTATCGGGAAAATATGTTTGATTCGATGGAAATTGAGCAACAAGCTTATCAAATCAAACCCATGAACTGTCCTTTTCACGTTTTAACCTATAAAAATGACCTCCATTCCTATCGAGAATTCCCTTTGCGCTGGGCAGAATTAGGGACAGTATATCGCTATGAACGTTCTGGGGTTTTACATGGTTTGATGCGGGTGCGGGGTTTTACTCAAGATGATGCTCATATTTTTTGTTTACCCACCCAAATTGCAGGGGAAATCCTCGGTGTACTAAATTTAACGGAAAAGATTCTTTCTGATTTTGGGTTTAAAGACTATGAAGTCAATCTTTCCACTCGTCCAGATAAGTCAGTGGGGACAGATGAAGGTTGGGAGTTGGCAACTCAAGCTTTAGTAGAAGCGTTAAATAGCAAAGGTTGGGAATATATTGAAGATAAGGGAGGTGGTGCTTTCTATGGTCCTAAAATCGATATTAAAATTAAAGATGCCATTGGACGTACTTGGCAATGTTCCACTATCCAGGTAGATTTTAACTTACCAGAACGCTTTGACATGGAATATGTAGCCGTCGATGGTTCTCGTCAACGTCCGATTATGATTCATCGGGCAATTTTTGGGTCTTTAGAACGTTTTTACGGAATTTTAATCGAAAACTATGCAGGGGATTTCCCATTATGGTTAGCACCTATCCAGTTACGTTTGCTCCCAGTAAGTGAAGCACAAAGAGAATATGGGGAAACTGTCGTTGCTACGCTAAAAGAGGCTGGTTATCGGGTAGAGATAGACTGCACAGGGGAACGTTTGGGCAAACAAATCCGTAATGCTGAACTAGAAAAAATTCCTGTGGTAGCCATCGTAGGAAAAAAAGAAGTTGAAACCCAAACTTTGAGCATTCGCACTCGCCAACAAGGAGATATTGGGACAATGAATATAATAAAGTTGAAAGAGAGTTTAGATGATGCGATCGCTAATAAGGCTAATATTTAGATTTTTTAGTTTGACATCCTAAATTAAAAAAATTATAAATGTTTGCTATGGGACTGTGAATTGTTAGAATTTAATGGTGAGTCTAACCATGCTCATCTGCTTTGCGATCGCCAAATTTATAATAACCCATTACTTGTTAATTTATGAGTCTTATTTTAGAAACACCAAGATTGAGATTAAAACCAATTTTAGAAAGTGAACTTGACATATTTCATCGTATTCTTGTTGATCCCTATGTTAGAAGATATCTTTGTGACGATAAAATTTTTTCTGTGCAACAAACCGAAGAAATGTTACAAGAAAGTCAAAAACTCTTTCAAAAAGAAAAATTAGGTCTTTGGTTTATAGAAACAAAAAATAAAGTAGAAATTATCGGTTTTGTTGGTTTATGGTATTTCTTTAGTGAAAATCAGCCTCAATTAGCTTATGCTTTATTACCGCACCAAACAAAACAAGGTTATGCAGCCGAAGCAGCGACTAGAATCTTAGAATATTCTTTTGACGAACTGAATTACAATTATTTATTAGCAAGTTGCGATGCCCCTAATTTTGAGTCTCAAAAAGTAGCAAAAAGATTAGGCATGAAACAAGTAGAAGAAAGAAACATTAAGGGCAATTCTACTGTATTTTTTAGGATTGATCGCCAAGTAAATCTTTAATTTGTAATCAGATTGTTTCCTTTTAATAATCAAAAAATGAACCAAAACGAATCTTTACTACCCTTAAAAATTGCCGTGCTAACAGTTTCTGACACAAGGACAGAAGCTGATGATAAATCGGGCAAAATATTGGTGGATAATTTAACCATAACTGGTCATTTATTAGCAGAAAAAACTATCGTTCCTGATAACATTTATCAAATTCGTGCTGTAATATCTAGATGGGTTGCAGATTCATCTGTTCAAGTCATTTTAACCACTGGTGGTACGGGAGTGACAGGACGGGATGGTACACCAGAAGCCATTAAACCACTCTTAGACAAAGAAATTGAAGGTTTTGGCGAGATATTTCGCATGATTTCCTATCAAGAAATTAAAACCTCTACCATTCAGTCTCGAACTTTGGCTGGCGTGGCTAATGGTACTTATATCTTTTGTTTGCCTGGTTCTAGTGGTGCCTGTCAAACAGGATGGAGTATTATCAAAGAGCAACTCGATTCTCGCCATCGTCCTTGTAATTTGGCTCAATTGATACCGAGATTGACCGAGACTTAGAAATAATCAGGCGTTCGCTCTGTTACTACCGATCGGCTACTATCAGCGATCGCTTGAAAACTTTAAAAACGATCACTTTTTTACTATAGCACTACGCATTACTGTTAGGACATTTCTACAAGCTGAAACCTTTGTACAGTGGACTATTGCCTATTGCCCATTCCCCATTCCCTAGCACGTAGTGCTATATCAGAATTGATTTTCGTCTAAACTTATCGCTGCCATAAAAACTTCTCAACTAATAATGACCACAAAGTTCTGATAAAAAATTTACAATTTATATTAAATCTTAAAATTAAACGTGAAATAGTATTATTACAAAATAAGTTGAGGGATAATCATGGCTCAAGCTTCACAAACAACCAAATCGAGGAAAAATTCTGCTTACAAAAACTTAATGTCGATCCATTGGTGGATGTTTAATTGTTACATTATCCTCTTTATGGGTGGTGCTTTTATGTCACGTTTGCCTAGAGAAGTCTTCGGACGAAACCTTCTTTATGATTTCCATAAATCTCTAGGAGTGTTGACAATGGCTTTATTAACTTGGCGAATTTTAACTCTGTTACGAGTCTGGTGGAAGAAATATACTAAGCGATTGCCTAAATATAGTTCTCAATGGATGCAAAAAGTAGCCCTGCATACTTCCCTTTATATCTTTATGTGGGCTGTTCCCATTAGTGGTTTCTTTTTCTCTAACTCCTTTAAAAACAATAATGTCCGCTTTTTTGGTGTAACCTTACCTGATTTATTTCCCCAGAATAGTGACTTAGTAGACTTAGGTCGAAACATTCATTTTTGGCTAGCTTATACTTTTTTAGCATTTATTATCTTACACGCGATCGATCAATTCAAAGTAGTCAAAGGATTTTGGCGACGCATTAGTAAAAGAAAAATTAAGCCTAGCTAAGACAGAAATTTGGCTCAATTGATGCGTAGATTGACCGAAACTTAGAGATATTCATTTTAGTTAGAAGCAGCCCTTTCAAGGTGTTGATTTTGTTGCCTTATTTTGGGCTAAAATTTTAGCAGTAGAAATATGAGGTCGCTTAACAGGACGAGTCCGTTTCCTTTTTCGTCTAGTCTTTTTCGGCCCGCGAGGGTGAGACT